>JASEHK010000272.1 GCA_030018875.1 Endomicrobiia bacterium
TACTTCTTGCCTCTTGCTTCTTATCTTCATGTCTAAAAGGAGACATTAGATGGATATAATGACAGTATTCGGGTTGTTGATAGGAGGCGCCGCGATATATTACACGATGTACGTCGGCGGCGTGGTGGGATTGCTTCTCAACTTGCCGGCCGCTATTCTCGTTTACGGCGGCACGCTCGGCGCGACATTAGTGACGTATCCCTTCAATATAATAAAAAGAGTGCCGAAGGCGATGGTGCTCGTTATATTTCCGCCGAAGCGCCACACTCCTCATTATATGATGAGCATGCTTCTTCAACTCGCGGAAAAAGCCAAAAAATCCGGCGTTGACTCCCTTGAGGCCGAGTTCCCGACTATCAGAGATCCGTTCCTTGAGGACGGCCTTCGGGCAGTGCTCGACGGACTCGACCCGACGGTGGTTAGAGAGAACCTCGAAAAAGAAATAGTTTTCCTGCGTCGCAGACATTCTCAGGTCACCGCGGTCTTCAAAAGCATGGGCGCGTACGCCCCTATATTCGGACTATTAGGAACGCTCATCGGCGTCGTGCAGGTGCTTCAGAACCTGACCGACCCCACCTCGATAGGCTCCTCGATGGCCGTCGCAGTTACGACCACGTTCTACGGCATTTTCGGAACTAACTTTTTGTTTCTTCCGACGGCCGGCAAACTCTCGGCTCTGACGGAACAGGAGGTTCTTTTGAAGGAAGTCGCCATCGAGGGCATAATCTCCATACAGGCCGGGGACATACCGCTGATAGTATCGAGGAAACTGCACTCGTATCTCGCCTATAAAACCAGAAAAGAGGCAAAAAAATAAAAGGACAATTAAACCGTCTCCCGTTTCCCGATTTTTAAATAGAGCGAACATATATATGGCTATTTTCAGACGAATGAGAGACAGACGCGCCCGCCCTCGCGAGGACGACGGCGACTCCGGCACGATTTGGCTCACCATTTATTCGGACATGATGACCAATCTGATGTTGTTTTTTCTGATGCTCTTTACGATGTCCCGTCTGCAAACGGGGTTGCGCGAGGACATTCAGGAAGCGCTGAAAGATCAGTTCAGCGGCAAAAAGATCGGGCAGAAAGTCGAACAGAAAAGAGACGACGCGCAAAAGATGGAAGAGCTCAAAAAAATCGCTCTTGTGGAGGAGACCGAATCGAGAATCAAGATAACTCTGCCGGCGCCGGTGCTTTTTGAGATAGGCAAGGCCGACGTAAAAGCGGAAACGGGCCAGATACTATCGAACATAGCCAAGCCGCTCAAAGACAGCAAGTATCCGATCATCGTCGAAGGACACACCGACAACATACCCATTTCGGGAGGCAAATACAAGTCCAATTGGCATCTTTCTTCGGCGCGCGCTTTTGCGGTGCTTAACTATTTTATAGAGAAAGAAGGCGTCGGCCCCGCACGTATGTCGGCGCTGGGATACGGCGAGCACCAGCCGGTGGCTAGCAACGATACCGAGGACGACCGCGCCAAGAACAGAAGAATAGACATCATACTTGTAAAAAAATAAGACCTTTTTGTCGTCATTGCGGTAGAGGCGAATAATCATTCGCCCATACTGAAAGAGAATAAAATTATGAACCCCGAAGAAATATTGAAACAACGTCTTGCCGAACGCGACGCAAGACAAGCCGAAGCGGCCGAGGCATCGGGGCGCAAGCGCGAGCGCCGTTCCGACGACGATGATACCGATCCCGGCTCATTGTGGCTGATTCCCTACGGCAATA
>JASEHK010000273.1 GCA_030018875.1 Endomicrobiia bacterium
GCCTTTTTCGTCCATCGCAAGGGCGATGAGTTCCGCGCCGGCGCGGCGGGCGATGGCGGCGAGACGCGAGAGTTTTTCGGGCGATGCCGTCGCGGAGTTCAATATCGGACGATTTTTGCAAACGGCGACGGCGGCTTCCATAATCTCCGGCGAGGAGGTGTCTATCGAGATGCGGAAGTCGCCTTCCTTCTGGACGGTCTCGATGAGCCACTTCATCGCGGCCTTCGGCTCGTCGGAGGCGGGGCCGACGTTAACGTCAAGCGCGTCGGCTCCGGCGGCGATTTGAGAAGCCGCGAGTTCCCTTATGAATTTCTCGTCATTATCGCGGATTGCGAGAGCGACCGACCGAAACATTCCATTAATTTTTTCGCCGATTATAAACATAGGTGGTTAAGTATCAAGAATTAAGGATTAAGCAAAGCCAAAAAAAACTTAATCCTTAATCCTGCTCTTTTGCTCATTTTCCGCTTACTATCGCGTAGGTTTCGCGGGCTATCAGGAGATCGCCCGAGCGGGGTATTACGAAAATTTTGACGCGGGACGCGTCCGACGAGATTTCGGCTTCGCGCGACACGCAGGCGTCGTTTTTTTCTTTTGAGATTTCAAGATTCTCGAATATCCTTTCTCTGACATAGGGTATTTCCTCGGCGATGTCGCCCGTAAGAGAAACCGCCGCGAGATTCGGCAGGCCCAGCCAATATGCTCCGAGATATTTTCTGGCGCGATAAACATACATATCCACGGCCAGACGGGACTTCGGGTCGCCCGCGCCGGCGTGCTCCAAAACCTCTTTTAAGTCCTCGCTTTCGCCCGATACGCCCAACAAACCGCTTTCGTAATTCAGCGTGCGTTCCAATTCTTTTATCGTCCAACCATTTTTAAGAAGAAACACTATTATTCCGGCGGAAACGTCGCCCGAACGGGTGGACATCATAAGACCTTCGAGGGGAGTGAAACCCATGGACGTATCCACCGACTTGCCGCCCTTTATTGCGGCCGCCGAGGAGCCCGCTCCGAGATAAAAAGTTACCATATCGAGTTGAGAATTTTTCTTGCCGAGGATCTCGGCGGTTTTTTCGACGAGATATTTATGCGCGGGGCCGTGAAAACCGTAGCGTCGAATTTTGTATTCGTGATAAAGCCGCTCAGGAAGAGGGTAACGATACGCCGCCTCGGGAAGCGTGGAGTGAAACGCCGTGTCAAAAACAGCGACGTGCGGGACACCGGGATAAAGTTTCTGCGCGGCCTCGATGACGCGGAGGTTATACGGATTATGAAGGGGCGCGATGTCGGAGTCCCGATATATTTCTTTTTTGACGGCATCGCTTATCACGACCGAATCGGTGAATACTCCGCCGTGCACGACGCGATGACCCACAGCGGATATGTCGGACAACTTGAAACCCGCATCGCCGAGGACGGCGATTATGGCGTCTATGGCGTCTTCGTGCGACAAGGTTTTTTTTAAGAAACGCTCCGGCTTGGCGCCGGCTCGCTCGACGGTAAATACCGAATGGTCGGAACCGATTTTGTCGGCCTTACCGGAAACAAGAGTGCCCTCGACGGGCATCCGTCGGAGATCGAACTCAATAGATTTTATGCGAGCGTTCAGAACAAGTATATTCATAAATTATTGTTTGTCATTGCGAGAAAGGAGTCCCCGACTATTCGGGGACGACTGACGAAGCAATCTCGCATATGGAGAGATTGCTTCGGTCACCCCGCTTACGCGGG
>JASEHK010000274.1 GCA_030018875.1 Endomicrobiia bacterium
CGCTTTGATAGCTGATTCAGGAGAAAGGTTTGATTATGTCTTGACTAATCCACCTTTTGGCAAAAAAAGCAGTATGACCTTTACCAATGAAGAGGGTGAACAGGAATCAGAAGATTTGGTTTATAACCGTCAGGATTTCTGGGCGACTACATCAAATAAACAGCTCAATTTTGTTCAGCATATCCATACGATGTTAAAAATTGACGGCAAAGCCGCGGTGGTTGTTAGAGCACAGAAGGCGAGGAGTTTTGCCGCGATAATCGGGGGTTTATCTTTTCCGGAAGTTATCATCGCGGCCGCCGCGGCTAAAGCCAGGAAGGCCGCAAGCAACACACCATGATACCTGAATCCCATGGAAAATCCCGTCATTATCGCCGATATAAAAAGCCATTTTGTATCGCGGGCATCTATCCACGCGAGAAAAGAATGAAACGCCAGAATAAAAAAAAGCAGGAACTTCATATCCGTCGAGAAAGAGAATAGATGTAATATGTAGTAGACTACCGAGAAAAGAAAAAGAAAGGCCGTGACGCCGGCCATCCCGCCGCCGAAAAACCTTCTTCCGGCTGCGAAGAATGCCCCGAACAACAGCGCGGCGAAAGTGATGTTCGTCAGACCCGCGAATATGTATTCGCTGCCCATGGCCATACCTTGCGCGCAAAGTATTTCGAGCGAAAACGGCAGGGCCACCCAATGTGTCGGAATAACGGCGCCGTTGCGCACCCATATCTTGGGGATGGTAAGATGATAAAGCATATCGTCTACGAGTGTCGGAGGCGCGAGATTCGACCCTATGACCACGATAAACATTAGCGCCGCGATTACAATCATCGCGAACGCTCCGTTGTCGCGCGCGATGAACGACTCCATACCTTTCACTCGTTGCAAAATCGCTGTTGACCTCTCTTTTACAACCGCTATAATGCCGCCGTTCGCCGTCGGTCGCGGCAGTTTTCTTATGCCGAGCGCCGCGATGACGATTACCACGGCGCTCCAGAGTTGAGCCGCGCCGAACATTTCCAAAAGACCCATCGCAAGCAGAATGTAAGAAAAAAAGGCCATCCCGGCGGCCATCGAAAATGTCAGTCTCTCCGCGCGCGAAATATCGAGAGCGAACAGGCCTATAAAGAAATCTCCGACGAGGTACCATGCCAGACAACTCGCCGCGAATGCCGTAAAGTCTCTCGTGTGAACGATAGCTGCGGCCATAACTGACAGCACGCAGAAAATCGTTAAGGTTCTGAGCGTGTATTTTTTTATCGTGTACAAAAAAACTGGCTTAAGAAATCTTGAGACATATGCCGCCGCGAATAATCCGGCCACATAATATCTCCATTTTGGCTCATAGTTTCCGTAAAAATTGCGGTAGATGTCATATATCCAGTATACGCAGAATGCGCCCAGCGCATAGTGGAGGATTTTTTTCAGGGCATCGTATTTTTGGCCATGTTGCCCCTCCGAATCGGTCAAGCCGCCATAAAAATCCAGGTATCTGCGTGCCACGGCGGCGTTGGAAAACTCTGTCCCGGCTCTTTTGACGGCCTTTTCCGACATTTCGGCTCGTGCGGTGTCGTCGGCCATTATTTTTCTGAGCCCTCCGGCGAGAGCCGCGGCGTCGCCTTCGGGAAACACCATACCGGCATCGCCTATGACCCACGGTATTGCCCCCGAATCCGAGCCTATCACGCTCACTCCGCAGGCCATCGCAT
>JASEHK010000275.1 GCA_030018875.1 Endomicrobiia bacterium
GGCCAGAATGTTTTTTTCCTCGTCGGTGAATCGGTCTTTGGACATCGCAAAAACTTCTATCTCGCGGGAAGTCATGCGAGATGCCCGCTCGCGCTGAATATCCGCGAACTCGAACAAGTCGCACTGGTGGGACGTTTCTTTTATTGGCGCCATAATTTCTCTCTCAACCGAAAAATAAACAACCGCCGCAACAAATAGCGCGCGTCGTTTTAAGCAAATATTTTATCTGCCCGTACCGCCCGTTCTTGACGGCATTCGGGTTTTTTAGTATACTTCTCCTTGCCGAGGAGGTGACGCATTTATGAGCAACGTATTGATGGAAGTTCCCGTGGACATAGACAAGATGTTGGAACGGCTCAATCCCCGCCAGCAACGGATTGTCGGCGACAAACTCTGGGCAATGAGAATGGACAGACTTTCTCTGAAAATGAGGGTTGCCGCGCGCAAAAACAAAATAACGCCGACGGAGATAAAAAAATGGTGTGAGGCCGCCCGCAAAAAGGTCTATGAAAAATATCGTCGTTGACACCAATGTTTTCATAAGCGCCTTGCTGAAGAGCCGCGACTGCTCGGAAGTTTTGGAGGCGTTGAAGCGCGGAAGGTTCAATCTCGTCATTTCCGAAAAATTGCGCGAAGAAATTCTTGAGGTTGCGTCCAATCCCAAATTTGGATTCTCGGAATTCGACAAAAGCGAACTCAGGGAACTGCTCGCGGAAAAATCCGCGCCTCCACTCGCGCCGGAGGAAAAAATATCCGTCTGCCGCGATGCGAAGGACGATATGCTCCTTGAATGCGCCGTTACAGGCAGAGCCGATTTCATCGTCACCGGCGACAAAGATTTGCTCTCGCTTAAAACCTTCCGCAAAACTCTCATCGTCACACCCCGCAAGTTTTTACAATCACTGGGAAAATGATTTGCCCTTCATCGGGGATTGTCGGACACGACACCCCTGCTTCTGCTTCTTGAATGTCCTTTCTCTCTTCGCCTGCCGACGGAGTCCGTCTCGTCGGCTTGATAATTCTCCGCCCTGTCATTGTCGGCAACGCTCCCCTTTAATCTCTCTTCATTTCTCATCGCCTCTTCAAGTGTGATCTCTATTTTGTCCAGCGTGTCGCGTTTGTGTTCTAATCGTCGGGCGAGGTCTTTGAGGTCTTTTTTGTCGTCGGTGTAGATTTTTACCGAGTCGCGGGCGCGAGTGATGTTGACGTACTGGGCGCGCATATCGTTTAGCGCGGCGATGGATGTGTCGGCGTCAACGATTACTTTGTCGTAGGTCTGACCCTGTGATTTGTATGTCGTGAGCGCGTAGCCGTAGTCGATGTTTTTGTATTTTTTCGTGTCAATGTCGAGCGTCCGGCCGTCTTCGGTTAGGACGGTAAGGGTATGCGGCTTTAACGCGCGAAGTTTTACGACCGTCGCGCGTTCGCCGTTTCTGACGTCGTAATTCTTGTATTCGTTTTTGGTGAAGACGATTAACTCGCCTGCGGCAATATCCATTTTAAGCGGCCATTCGATTCCTTCCCTGTCGGTTCGCGCCAGAGCGAACGATTTTTCTTTTTTCAAGTTTCCGCCGGACTTCAACGACGCTCTGATTAAAATGTTCAATTCGTCTCTGGCTTGTTGTGTGCCCGTGATTATCAAAGTGTCCTTATCGTATTGTTTTGCGATAACACTGCGGCGTTCTGCCGCGCTATTCTTTCCTTC
>JASEHK010000276.1 GCA_030018875.1 Endomicrobiia bacterium
ATACGCGCGGATGTCGCGCGGGGCAAGAAGCCCCTACGGCGACGGGCGCGCCGCGATAAGAATAGCCGACGCCATAGAATATTATTTCGGTTTGAGAAAAAAAAGGCCGGCGGATTTCAGACCGCGCGGCTAAACCCCTCAACTTAATTCAGCATAAAATCATTTCCCACTAGACAGCAAGAATACGAAGGCGCGGGGCAGATAATTCTCGAAAGACCGTCCGCCGGAGCGTTTTTACGTTTCGGCTTTTTTATTTTTCCCCGGATAAATATCTGAGCATACCCTCGGATGCTTTCTTTGCCATGCCCATTGCCTCTATAACGGTATCGCCGCCGACGATATCGCCGCCGGCAAATATTCCCGGAACCGATGTCATGAAGTCCGAGTCTATCACGAGATAGCCGTGCGCGTCGGTCTTGAGTTCCGGCGTAAGCGACGGCACGACGGGATTGGGCAAAAGTCCCACGGCCACTATCACCATATCTACGGGAATTATGAAGTGCGAGTCGCTCGACGGAGACGACGCGCAGCGAAGAGAATCGTCGCCCTCGCGGCAAAGCTCCATGCGAACGCATTCCATCGCGCGGACGAAACCCTTTTCATTGCCGAGAAACTCGACGGGCTGAGTCAGCATCATGAACTTTACGCCCTCTTCGCGGGCGTGCGCCGCCTCGACGCGGCGGGCGGGCATTTCGTTTTCGGATCTTCTGTACACCAGCGTAACTTCTTGGGCGCCCAACCGGAGGGCGGAACGGGCGGCGTCCATGGCCGTGTTTCCGCCGCCGATAACGGCCACTTTTTTGCCGACATAAATCGGAGTGTCGTAATTCGGAAAATCAAACGCGTGCATCATATTTATGCGCACAAGAAACTCGTTGGCCGAATATATAAAATTGAAGTTTTCTCCCGGAACCCCCAGAAATTTGGGAAGCCCCGCTCCCGTGCCTATGAACACAAGGCCGTATTCTTTCATAATTTCGTCAACGCTAATAGTCCTTCCGGCCAAAACATTGGAAACGAAGTGTATGCCCATATTCTTGAGATACCTTAACTCCGACTCTATTATCCTTCCCGGCAGACGGAACTCAGGTATCCCGTAACGAAGCACCCCGCCGAAAAGATGCAGAGATTCAAATACCGTAACGTCAACGCCGGCCCTGGCGAGATTGCCCGCGCATGTTAAACCCGCGGGGCCCGAACCTATGACGGCGGCCTTGCGCCCCTCGAACATCTTTTGTTTTGAAACCGTATCCGACGCCGACATCGCGGAGCCGATGGCCCAATCTCCGACAAAGCGCTCGAGGTCGCCTATGGCCACGGGCTGGTTCTTTTTGCCGAGTACGCACAGCGCCTCGCACTGCGTTTCCTGAGGGCATACTCGTCCGCAAATCGCCGGTAAATCGTTTTTATCCTTAAGTATCCGCACCGCGCCGGCATAGTCCTCTTCGGCCAATTTCTTTATGAACTCAGGTATCCGTATTCCGACGGGGCAGCCGTCCACGCACAGGGGTTTCTTGCACTGAATACACCTCGCCGCCTCCCGCGCGGCCTCTTCCTTGGTGTACCCGAGCGTAACGGGATTAAAGTCCTTCGCGCGCTCCCGCGGGGCGCGCTCGGCCATCTCTGTTCTTTTCATTATTGTTGTTTAATGTGAGAGGTTATAAAGTGACAAAGTGACAAAGTGATAAAGTGATAAAGTG
>JASEHK010000277.1 GCA_030018875.1 Endomicrobiia bacterium
ATGAGGTCGCCCGTGACGTTTCGGATTCTGATTTTGCCTGTGCCGACGGCGGGATATGCGAATTTTACGGAGGATTTGGCGGGGTTGGGATAGGCATAGACATCATCGGCGAAAGGGACGGGGGCTTTTGCGACGGAAAATGTGTATCTTTCCACCCACCAGTTGCGGTTGTTCAAACTCGCCACTTTCATATCAACTGTGTACGCGCCTTCTTCGGTAAGGGTGGGGAAACGTCCGATAACGGACTGCTCCAAGACGGCAAGTTCGCCGTTTATTACTTTTCCCGACGGGGATTGGATTTTAAGATATGAATTTGAAGCGGTTATGCCCAGTTCGCCCGAAGCAAGTCCTATGGTGACGTTGGATACCCCGCCCGGAATTCTCGCGCCTCGAGCGGGCGCGTAGGTGCCTATGACTATGTTGCCCGAGCCGGAGGTAAGGCCGGTTCCGCCGGTATCCGAATTTGAGGGCGGGGCGGTTCTCATTATGGTTATATTGCCCATTATCGGGCGGTCGTTTCCGTACATATCGGTGGCTACGCGGCTATAGTCGTTAACGGCCGTTATTGTGAATGTGTAGACACCGTCGGGCATAAAGTTTCCGGATTCATCCGAGCCATCCCACTGTTCTTCCCAGTTTCCAGCAGGGCGGTAAAAATTGAGTGTCTTTATGAGTTTTGACGGATCGGAAGGAATCGGCTCTCCGTAGGTGGGGCTCGTCGGGTTTGAATCCACGACGGAGGAAAATGTCGGGGCGTCCTTGTATACCCGCACCTTGACGCGCGAGGCGCCCGTGAGTCGGTAAGTGAAAGATTTGAGACCCACATAATCCACTATAGGGTAGGCGTAAAGTTTCATTATTCTTAAAATATCAACCGGTATCGTGAACCACGCCCAGCCGCGGCGTCCTATTTTCGACATAGAAGACGCATCAGTCAGCGGCGGGTTTGTGTCGCTCCAATCAAATGCCCGCCAGTGTTTGTCGTAAGCGTCTATTGAAACGACATAAATGCCGTTTGGAACCACATTGCCGGCCGAATCCCTGCAGTCCCACTCGTCGGTGTTCCACCAGATGGAGCCGATCATTTCGGCGCTTCGCGGGACCTTGTGGATTATCGAGCGGACAGTGTAGGTTGATGTGATTGTGTTGGGAAAGCCGTAACCGGTGTAAGCGGATACCGTAGTTGAAGAAGGATATATCCTTATGTGAACATAAGAATCGTCAAACAACTGGTATTTGAAAAACCACGCGGGGCCCATACCGAGTTGGTTTTCTTCGTCGGGCTGATCGGTGCGAGAGCCGCGCATTAAGTCGTGAATGTAAGGACTCACTATGACGGAGGCGGGCGCCGGATTTGCGCCTGCCCAAGCGTTGTCCGGTATCCAGTTGACGCCCATATCAAAAGAATGTTGGGCGCAATATCTGAAATCACCGAGGCGGTTTCCTATGTAGTGTCTTACCGTCGGTTGCATGGTCACGGCAAGCGGCGCCCAGGCGTTGGTGGAATAATTCCCGCCCGACGAATACCAGACGCGATAGGTCACGGGACTACTAGAACCGGGCGGGACCGGTTCGGGATAAATTGCAACTACATTGTCCCCGCTGGCGTAGTCGTATGCGACATCCTGTATGATAGCGGCGAAAGATGTCGAACTCAGCAAAAAAAATAGAAAAAAGAAAACAGAAAAGACCGGCAATGT
>JASEHK010000278.1 GCA_030018875.1 Endomicrobiia bacterium
TGGATTTTGGCTTCTTTAAGAAGTTCTCTGGCCCTGTCCACCACCAAAGAATAGTGGGAGAACTTTCCGGGCGTGATATGAACGCAGCCCGTGGATATCGTCATTATCGGAAACTGAGCAGGAGCGCCCGAACGGTCTTTGCCCGATATAAAACCGTTTTTCCTGGCCGCGTCGTCGTATTGATTTATTATAAGAGCTCCGAACACGGCCGATATTTTCTCGGCGATGGACTTACATTTTTCCGGAGTGGTTACGACCACGAAATCGTCGCCGCCAATGTGTCCGATAAAATCCTTGGAATTACCTTCCTGGGCGACGGACGAGCGGAATATAGTCGAAACCAATTTAATTAAAGCGTCGCCTTTGTCGAATCCGTAACGGTCGTTATATGACTTAAAGTGGTCGAGGTCGGAATATAAAACGCAGAACTCGCAACTCTCCGAAAGGCGATTTTTTATTTCCGTCTCTATGGAGATATTGCCCGGAAGACCGGTAAGAGGGCTCGCGGCAAGAGATTCCTTGGCCCTTTTGAGCAGCCCCTCGACGCGAGCGACGAGTTCGAACGGCTCGAAAGGTTTTGTCAGATACTCGTCGGCTCCCAGTTTGATACCCGTGATTCTGTCCTTGGTTTTGGCAAGAGAACTGAGTATTATCACGGGGGTAAGACAAACGTCGGAGTTTTCGCGTATTCTCTGACAGACCTCAAATCCCGACATCCCGGGCATATTGACGTCGAGAATTATCAAATCAGGTTTTTCTTCGAGAATTTTTTTGAGCGCCGTCTCTCCGTCGGAAGATGTGACCACCGTATAGTGCTCGGCTTCGAGGGCGTATACAAGCAGGTCGAGGATTTCGGCGTCGTCGTCGGCTATAAGTATTTTATTGTCGCTCATCGGTATTCTCCAATAAAGTCGTCAGGCAAGAATCTCTCTGACTTTTCCGACGAACTCGTCGTTGGAAATGGGTTTTTGCACGTACCCGTCGGCTCCGGCTCCCGCTCCGAGTTTTAGATCGCCCGGCTCCTGGCGCACTGTCAGCATTATTATCTTACCATGAAAATCGGGTTCGTCCCTTAAGTTGCGGCATATCCTGAATCCGTTGATGTCGGGCAAATTGACGTCGAGAATAACCAGAGACGCTCGGAGTTTCTTGGCCATGCGCAGAGCGCTTGTGCCGTCGTGGGCGAGAGCGACGACGGCGATGTCCTCGATAAGAGCCGCCGCGGAGGCGGCAAAATCGCGGTCGTCGTCCACTATCAGAACCGTTTTTCTGCCCGCGTGGACTGCGGATTCTTTCGTATTCATAAACGATGGCGGCGAAGATGCGTCTCGGAATATGTCGGATAATCCCCTTGACGAGGGCAGATTATACAAAATTTTGCCCGCCGACGGCAAAGTTTTTCACGATTATGCTTTTTGAGGAAAAACTTTGTAAAATTAAGCTCTGAAAGTTTCAACAAGAACCGCGCTCGGGACGCCCGCGGAGACCATTTATATCCGCAAACTGGAAAATGAAAATAACGGGAACCATATTAAGCGTCAACACGGCTGCGGAAAAAGGCGACAAGAAAAGACCTGTCGCCGAAGCCATAATAAAGGAAGGCGGCGTCGTCGGAGACGCGCATTTCGCGTCCGCAAAAGAAGTCAGTTTTCTCGACTGGGGTTCGGCGGAAGCGCTCATAGAAAAAAAC
>JASEHK010000279.1:0-1404 GCA_030018875.1 Endomicrobiia bacterium
TCTCCTCTTCCCTGTCGGGATACGTGATTTTGATTTTCAGCATAAACCTGTCCACCTGCGCCTCGGGCAGAGGATATGTGCCCTCCTGCTCTATCGGATTTTGTGTGGCGAGAACAAGAAACGGCTCGTCGAGTTTAAAGGTGCTGTCGCCTATGGTCACCTGCCTTTCCTGCATCGCTTCAAGGAGAGCCGACTGGACTTTTGCGGGCGCGCGGTTTATCTCGTCGGCAAGGATTATGTTTGCGAAAATCGGTCCTTTCTTGACGTAAAAATCGGAGGACTTCGGATTGTATATCAGCGTGCCCGTAAGGTCGGCTGGCAAAAGGTCGGGGGTAAACTGCAGCCGCTGGAACTTTGCCTGTATGCAGTCGGATAGCGTTTTGACGAGCAGTGTCTTCGCGAGTCCCGGAACGCCTTCAATAAGTATATGCCCGTTGCCCAAAATCCCTATCAGCACCCGCTCGACGACTTCGTTTTGTCCGACGATAACTTTTCCGATTTCTTTGGTAAGTTCCTGAACAAACATGCTTTCTTTTTTTACCATCTCGTTGATTTCTCTTATGGCAGTATCCATAAAAACACCTCCTGAATGTTCGCTGTAGCGTCAAATTTTTATATTTTCTATTTGACTAAATATATACCAGAAACTATCAGAACTATCCCGACAAATCTCTCGGGCGTGACTTTTTCGCTTAAAAATAGCATACTTAAAATCGCGGTGACCAGCGGATACGTGGCTGCAAGCGGAACAACTTTTGAAGTCGGAGCAAGTTGCAACATCTTATAATAAGCGACAACGCCGATGCCTCCGGCAAGAAGCCCGCTTATTATGTAGTAAACTATATTTTTATGCGGCATTTTGAGCAGGTCTTTGAGTTCTCCCGAAAAAAGAGTAATAACTAACATTGCAAATGTAATAGTTATTGATCTGAATATGTTTCCGAGAAAAGGCGAAGTGTTTTTAACCGCGAGTTTGTCAATTATGGGCGCTACTCCCCAGACAACAACAGTGATAATCAAAAGCCAAAAAACCGTCATATTAAAACCTCCCAAAATATGCCTTGAATATTTTTTTAAGCGATTTGACAGAAGCGCCGCTTATGGTCATCGTAGCGGCAATGGCAAAACAATCCAGTAACACAAGAGCGTTCACGCCGGCATCCTTGTTTATCACGCTTGTTACCCGCTCGCTGAAACTTTTGTTCACTACTCTAATGTCCTCGTATATATTTTGAAGATTTTCTAAATCCCAGTCGGGAGTTAAACCATCTTTGTATAAAAAATATTGAGCAAGAAGGTACGTTCCGAGAACTCTGTAAACTGTTTCACCACTGTTGGCAAAAGGCAGATGAGTATAGGCCATCGGCCTGAGTTTGTCCATAATAGGGCAACCGCATGTCACCA
>JASEHK010000279.1:1414-1680 GCA_030018875.1 Endomicrobiia bacterium
GCTTGAAATAATTCCTCGCTTCAGAAACAACGGTCACATCCACTTTTTCATATGAAACGGAATCCTTAAAAAATTCAATGAGTTCGTTTACATTTATGGCAACGGGGCAAAACTTGATTGTCTTTTCGTCCAATGTGCAGTTGGGGCATTGAAGATATTTAAGTTCGGCCCACGGGGGATACTTTTCTTTTTTAGACACAACCAAATCAAGTGTTTCGGAATCCAGTTGAACAATAAATTCCTTTTCGTCGCCTTCTTTGAATTTG
>JASEHK010000027.1 GCA_030018875.1 Endomicrobiia bacterium
TTAAGTATTTTGTAGTTGCTGATTTATCAGCGCCTTTATAAAACCGCTCCGACGTTACGTCGGAGCAACTACAATTCTTTCTTTTGTCATAGAACATATTGCGTTTGTATTAGTATGGGCAAGCCCACGTGCCTGCGCTGTTTTAGGCGACCACAAGGGTCGCCACTACAAAATCCTACAAAATCCTCGAATGGTATCAATGTTTCGTGATGCCCTCGCCGAATACGTCACGGGTCGCCACTACAAAATCCTTGTAATGGTATCCGGTTTCGTCAACACTTATACAAAAAACTTGTTACGAAGTTGTTACGGAGAGAAAAAACGTGAAGGGTAAAGGGTGAAGGGTTAAGGGTGAAGGGTGCGCGATTTTTCGATTTTAAGGTCAATGTTCATAATCTCTCTACCCTTCTACCTTGTCTACCCGCCTTTATTATTTTATCTTTTCCGTGGCCTTTTTCATATATTCAAGCGCTTTTTGGTTTGTGGGGTCTGCTTCAAGAACGCGGTTGAACTCTATTACGGCCTCGGGATATCGGCCGTCTTCGTAGAGTTTCACTGCTCTTTGATAAAGAGACTCGACGGTAGAACCGGATGAGATTGTCGGCGGCAGTCCTATGGCTATGGGCAGGGACTGTCGTCCGAACCTCACCGTTACGCCCGCCCTGTGGGATATGCCCAGCTCGCCGGCGTGCGCGGAAGCATAATCAAACTCGACTCCCATGAGATTTATCCCGAATCCGAACCTTATCCCCACGGCCTCTTTTATCGAGGATGCCCCGGTGGAATATCCCCCTCTGACGGCCAGAATGCCGCGGATTATATATTCAAGGCCTAACCCGACAGCGGCGGTGTCACTTTGGGGGACGGCGGCTTCAAGCATTATGTTCAGGGGGTTTTGAGCGGCTGAAACCGAGTAAAGGGCGCCCGCTCTTATTGTCATAGGAGTGGCGAAGCCCTCGGATTCGGGGTTGTATTTGATACTGCCGCCCGTATTAAGAGCGCTCAGTCCCAGAGCGAGCGGTCTGTCGGCCACCAGCACGGAATATATTAAACCCATATCGAAGGCGATTGTGGCGGCGGTTTTTTTGTCGAGCATTTCCGAAACTTGTTTGACGCTCAATCCCCCTGCGAGTTTCGAGAGCGCTCTTGTGTCTCCGACGAGGAAGTTCGCGTAACTTATGCCGATTACGGAAGCGCCCGCCGTAACTTCGCGCGTGGGTTCGCCTAAAGCGTTATAGCCCTGGAACTTTCCGACGCCAAGAGAGCCGATAGAGGCCGCGAAAGTTCCGCTTTTCGTCGGGTACGCGGCGGCGGCGTATGAGTAGGATATATCCTGATAATGAGCGACGTGCATAAAGGACGCTTCGCCTTGTATTATGCCCGCGAGCGCTCCGGGGTTATAGTATGCCGCCGAGACATCCAGAGACGTCGAGCCGGCGTCGCCGAGGGCTGTGGCGCGCGCCGAGGGACTCAGTTTAAGGAATTCGGCGGCGGTCTCTCCGGCGGCGTGTAGAGAGCAAACAGCAAACAGTAAATAGCAAATAGTAAAGACAAGTGTGCGGCGGGGGGCTAAACCATTATTGTCATTGCGAGCCCCGCTCTTGCCCTCTGTCATTGCGAGGTCAAGGGCTTGCCCTTGAGCGTGGCAATCTTCCCATACGCGAGATTGCTTCGCTACGCTCGCAATGACAGGCGAGGAATCCCGCTCCTCGCAATGACAAGGGATAAGAGCGCGAGCGCTACGGTGAATAATCATCGCAAAGATAGTGGTTAAGAAACCGGTTTTTTTCATATTGTCCGCAATAAGCAAATCATAAGTTAAGTTTTCACCCTTCACCCCTCACCCTTTACCTTTTACTTTTTACTTCATCTAATCACCATCAACTTTCCGATTTTCTTGACTCCGTCGGAATTCTCGATGACATAGATGTAAACTCCGGACGCGACGGGTTGATTCGATTCGGTTTTTACGTCCCACGACCATATGCCGGCGCCATCGTTTATCTCTTGTTCTTTTACCAGAGAGCCGGTGAGCGTGTATATTCTTATTTTGCCGCTCGACGGTATGGGCGCCGACGGAACCTTGCCGAAGTTTATTTTGGTGTGGCCCTCGGCGGTGTCGAAAGGAATGGGATAGGCGTAGACGCCGGCGACGTCCTTACTCGGCGAGCCCTTGAGGGCGTAGACGCTGAAATGTTTTGTCTGGGCGGTTACGACCCGCTTGTTTGTGTCAACGACGCTTTCAAGCGCTTCCCATTCCCGTGTATTTTCGTTAAGGTAAACTATCTTGAGCATTTTCGCAAGTATTCCGGGCGATGTGCCGTCCACGACGCCGTTGCGGTCGGAGTCCTCGTAGGGCATTGTGATGACTACGGGAGCGTCGAACGTTGTGACTTGTCCTCCGGCGGCGGTGTAGGCCACGAACTCTCTGGCGCTTCCGCCGATTATTTTCGTGAATCCTTGTTTGTCGGACGCGGCGACCTTGGAGTCGGCCTCTCTCATTGATTCCGGGTTGACCTTTATTGGGGACGCGGCGGGATTTATGTTGATGACGACGTAAATCGGCGCCGTCGTCGCGCCGTTTTCGAGCTCGACCTTGGTTTTTTCGTCGGAGGCGATGACGGTGTTGGATATGTTTTCGTCGAGAATCGTGCGGAATACGACCTCGGAAGCCGAGGCGAGATTATTTCCCAGAGAGTCCTTTGCGGCCACGGTTACGACTATGCGATAAGTGTAGTTTTTCAGCAGAGGCGCGTTGGGAGTAAAGAGCGCCTGATACGTCTGGGTATTGTAGAGGGTAACGCCGGAGATGTTGGCGAAAATGGTGTTTCCGTTTTTGTCCCTTATGGCGTAAAGTTCAAGCGCGGTTTCGGTGGATTCCTTGTCCATCGCCCTGTCAAATGTCGCGGCGATGGGGCTTGAAACGTTTGCGCCGTGCCACTCGCCGTTTATGAGACGTCCTGCGGGATTGAGCGAAGTTACCGACGGACGGTCTGTGCCCGAGTTGAACTTGTAGACGAAGGCTCCGACGCCCGACCAGTTTCCGGCGGAGTCCTTTGCGCGGACTTTGAAGTACCATACGCCGCCGTCGGTCAGAGGCGTCGAAACTTCGTAATATGTGTTCGTCGTGTTTGTCGCGGCGACGGGATTGATGTCGGGGTTGCTCGAGAACGTTACACTATAACCGGATATCGGGCTTTCATTTGTGCCGCCCGAATAGGGCTCTGTCCAGTAGAAGTAGGGCGTGTCCACGCGCGTCCACTGGTTGGCTTCTATTACCGTCGGGTCGGAAGCGGATTTCTGGGCGCTGAGCGCGCCGAGCGTCGGAGCCGTGTTGTCATATCTTATGGGGCCGTATGTGGTTTGTCCGGTCTTGGAGGCGGGGTCTCCCGAGAAGCCGGCCACGTGGAAGTACCACGAGCCTTCGGAATCAATGGCGCGGGTTATTTCCGTCGAGCCGTTCCACGGGTCGCTCGAAGCTGCCTCGACGACGGAATCGGATATTTTGTTCCAGAGGTAGCGGTAAGAGTCCGAATTGGACGCCTTGAACTTCCATGTCGAAACATTCGTCCAGACGGGCGGAGTGGAGCCGGGCGAGGTGTTTTCGATGATGGGCTGTCCGCCGAGGGTATAGGCGGTGAGAGTCGGGCTCCAAGCCGTAAGAATGTTCAGGGAATTTTGAGCGCGGCTCTTTACTTTATACTCGGTTGATTTTACAAGTCCGCCTACGACGATGCCCGCGCCGCCGTTCCAGTCCGAATAAGTGCGCCATACCGGCGTTACCGAGACCGCGTTGCCGGCCGCGTTCACATAACGCTCCACGGGAATATCGAGATAAATCGCGTATAGCGTGTGCGAAGGATTCGAGTTAGTCGAGACGGCTATTTTAAGCGTGTCGGAAGTCGAAACCACGAGCGCGGGCGTTGCCGGCGCGTTCGCCCACGTTACGGTCGAGTCGGCGACGGATGAAGGCGCCATAACATCGCCGAGGGCATTTCTGGATTGCGCCTTGAAATAATATGTGGTGTTGGGTGTAAGGGAAGTGGGAAGTAGGAAGTAGGAAGTCGTCTGCGTCCAACTTACCGACGACGAGAATACCGCTGGGCCAACGGCGGGCGCGGTGGAGCACCAGTAGGATATGCCCGACGAGCCTTCCTGAATGCGGCTGAATCCGGCGGGCGCGCTGTCTACGATGGAGCGGGCGCGGAGCGCTATTTGTGTGGATGCTGTAACGTCGAGTTCCACGAATTGAGCGCGTTCTATCTGCGTGTATGTAAAGGTGGAAGGAGACCATCCGCCCAGGCCGCCACCTATATTTTGTTTGCCTCTTGACCGCGCCCAGTATTTCTGATTCGCCCGGTCGGGGTAATGACTTGAATAGTAGGATGTCGTCAGAGCCGTACTTTCAGCCGTGTAATTTACGCCGTTGGTCGAAACCTCTATCTCGTAATAATTCGCGCCCGCTACGTCCGACCAGTCCCACTTCAACTGATATAATTCCCCCTCGACTTGAACTTCCCGATAGACGCATTTTATCCAATCCACCGCGCCCGGCCCCGTCGTTGCCGAACCGCTGGAAGACAAAACCGTTTCTATTCCCGCTTTGTTGCGGGCTTTCGCCTGGTAAAAATATGTCGTGGCGTTGGCGAGATTATAGTGATACCAGACGGTGGCGGTTGACCAGAGGACTCCGACTTGAGTTCCGCCCGCGCCGTCGAGCCATTTGTTGCCCGACACTTCCAAGACGGCGAACTCGGTCTGATTGGGCCCGACGGGATTATCGCCGTAACCTATCGTGGTTTCGGTGTAATAACCGCTCCCGCCGCCGAGACCGGTTCCGTCGGCCACCGTCGGTGCGCTCAGGTTTACGCAGCGCGTATAGGTCGAAAATCCGGTTACCCAGTCGTTTAGGAGGCCTTGGCGGTTGCGGGTTCTTATCTGGAATGTGTAGAGCGCGTTGGGATTGAGGCCGCTCCAAGTCCGCCATGTCGAGGTGGAATTGACGTATTCTAAATCATCGTCGGGCAGGGATACCGCGCCGCGAACGTGTTTGATTCCCGCCGCGCCCGTTGCGATGTTCGTCGGCCCCGACGCGAATATCGGCCGCGATTGTATCGTCATCGTCGAGACGATGAACTCCGCGCCCGTCGGGCTTTCTATGCGTGTGGCGGTTGTGGAGGTGTAGGGTATCCAGTTATTGGGTATATTGTCCCAGTTTTTGGAGACGGCGCTGAATGTGTAAGTGGTGTTGGGCGTGAGTCCCGTAATATCCCAATAACTTTGCTGCCCATAGCCCCTGCTGACCCCCGTAACGGCGTTCGAACTATACATTAAGTTTATTGCGGAGCTGTTGCCGCCGTCGGGATTCGTGAGATTGAAGAACTCGCCATCGGCCGTTATTCTTAACGCCGTGGCCGTAACAAATTCCGTAGGAACGGTTATGCCCGACGGAGATTCTATCAGGGTGGCGCGCCCCGCCGACGGCTGGTTGAGGTCGGTAAATTGCGTCCAGACGGGGATGTCGGCGTTGTTTCTGGCCGCGACGCGGAAGAAATATCTGCGGTTCGGGGCGAGCGAGGTGTCGTAATAATAGTAAGTGTTCTGGACGCTGAGTTCGCTTAGTGTCCCGCCGAAATCCGACGACGTGGCGCGTTGTATTTTATAGAAGGCGCCCGAAGGATTCGCCGGAGTTCCGGCCGTCCAGTTGACCTGCATGGAGTCCTGAGAGACGGCAGAGTAGAACGGATTGTATGAAGCGGGCTGGCTGGCCTGCGTCCACCCGGAGACCTCGTCGGAGAAATCGCTTTCGACGAACTCGACGTTGCGGGATTTTACCCAGTAATAGTATTTCTTGTTTGGGTCGAGACTTTGGTGCAGAGTCCACGTCGAACTTGACCAGTCGCTTACAAGGGAGAGATTATCTTGCGTCGCTGAATAGGTGGCGTACCAGAGTTTGTATTGCTCGGCCGCGCCGGAATAGTTGACGAGGAGTTTTGTGTTCGGGCCGCTTGAGTGCGGCTCGACGGAGACTATCTGGGGCGTGACGGCCCGGGTGGCTTTGGAACTCGTCGGGCCGAAAGCCGTGACGATATTCGCGCCGTTGCGGGCGACGGCCTTGAAATAATAAGTTGTGTTCGGCGCGAGTCCTCCGACGGTGAGATTGCTCGCCCATCCACTCGTCCACGAGGCCCAGTACGGCGCGGCATCGAGGGTTCCGCCCGGCTGGACATAATTCGTGACGGAGAAAGTCAAAGTCGTCGAGATTGCCACCGCGAAATCGGTGAGGTCCGGGTTGCCGTCCTTTCCGACGGAAATTATTTTCTGTGAATTCGCGACGGTCGTCGTGGTCACGTTGACGAGACCCGGAACGACGGCGAGGGTGTATTTCGTTATCCACGATGTCGAGGATGTTGTCGCGCCGAACTGGTTGCGGGTGTTTGCGCGGAAATTATAAAGCGTGTTGGTAGAGAGCCCCACGAAGGCATGAGTATTCAAAGACGGCACCCATACGTGCGACGAGTAGTCGAGGTCGGCGTTACGAACTTCCACGGCCAAAGCCGAAAGCCCCGCGCCGAGGTTCGACGGGAAGTCGCCGGACGCTTTCGCCTCGATGGAAGTCGCCGAAAAGTTTCCGAACGCGACGCCGGTGGCCGGAATAATCAAGGTGCAGGCCAGCGGCAGATTGTAAGCGGTGTTCGATATGCCGTCTCCGTTTTTGGTGTTCACGCGGAACTGGTAAGTCGCATTTTGCAAGAGGGAGCCGAACGTGTAATTTATGTTCGATATCCAGCCGGAGTTTACGCCCGTGGTAAGGTTGGTGAATATTATGCCGGAACTTCCTTCGTCGAGATTCGACGGCTGGGGCGTTGCGGCGACGCTGATGCTCGCGGGATAGACCGTGTAGTCCGCCGAGGTTACCTGCTCGATGAGCGTGTACTTCATCCCCAAATCAACCCACGCGGATTCGGCGTAGGCGAAGTTGCGGGATTTTACCCTGAAATAATATTTTATGTTTGACGAAAGATTGTCGAAGTCGCGGTATATGCTGGTCTGCCATCCGTCGTGGTAGTTGTACGGGCCGCTCTGCGATACCGACGACGCTTCGACATAATATTCCGTGTTCTCGGGATTTGCTGGAAGACCCGCCGTCCAGCTTGCCCTGAGCGTCGAGGTGGTTATTTCGGTGAAGACCGAGGCCAGAGGCGAACTCGCCAAAGTGTATGTGGAGATATTGAGCGTCTGTCCGCTCGCTGCCCCCGCGCGGTTTCTGGAGTCGGCTTTGAAATTATAAACGGTATTCGGCGAGAGACCCGATACAGTGAAATACGACGTCGTGTTGCGCCATCCGGATTCCGTCGAGGGCGCAACGGAGTAAGTGATGACGCCCGAACCCGTGGAAGCAAGATTGGTAAAATCACCGTCGGGCGCGGCTTGTATCGAGGTGTTGGAGACGACTCCGAACTTGACTCCGACGGGGCGCTCGATGAGAGTTATTCTGCTTATGGGAAAACTCAATGTGCCGGTGGAGACGTTCTCATCGCCGTCGCCGGAGCGGGAGTTGGCGGTGAAGTAGTATGTGGTGTTGGCGACAAGATTAACGAACGTATGTTCAGAGCTCGCGTCGTATGGTTTGGAACTGCGAAGATCGGTGTAAAACTCGTCTTTGTATACGCCTATGGAAACTCCCGAAAGCGCGGCGCCGGCCTTTGTGAACGGCCCGCCCAGAGCGCTTATCGTGGCGCTTGTGCGAAAAACTCCGTCGAAAGAAATGCCCGCGACGGTTTCTATCTTGGTCCACGCAGTGCCGAGCTGTGTCCACGCGGACTCTACGTCAACGGCGTTTTTGGCTTTTACCCTTAAATAATAAGATGTGTTCGGTATGAGGTTGAGGAGATAATATGTGGTGTTGAGCAGCCAGTCGCTTGAGTTGGTGGGCGCGCCGCCATATGACAGCGACGAGCCCTCGACCATATAAGAGGTGTAGGTGGAGTTGTTGTTATCGTACCAGTTGACTTCTATAAAGTCCACGCCGCGGCCCGGAATCGAGGGTGAGCCGGGCGCAGGAGGATTGGCTCTGGTATGAGTCGAGAAGAGCATCGCCCATGCGTTGGGGAGGTCGTCGCGGTTTTTGCTTCTGGCGCGGTAATAGTAAACGCGCGCGGCGTCGAGTCCGGCGTTCGTCCACGCGCTTGTGGAGGTTTGATAATCGCTCGTGTCGAGATTGGCCGTTCCAGCGGCGTTGGTTCTCTGGAGCTCGACGCCGGAAGACCCGACGTTAAGAGAGCTGAACTCATTTTTTGGCGCGACCTTCACATACCACGTAGAGGTCTCCGTGAACTCCAACCCCGTCGGGCTTTCTATGCGCGTTGCTTTGACGGTGACGGCGCTTTCGGGGTTGGCGAGGCCGTCGCCGTTGAAGGATTGGACGCTGAAGCCGTAAGTGGTGTTGGGGGTAAGCGTTCCGTCGCAGGTCCAACTTAAATTCGCGCTCGAAGTGTGGGTGGACGATTGGACGGTTCTAACTTCTCGCAAAATAATTCTGCTTTCGCCCTCGCCCAACGAAGTGAAAGTGTCCGTCGCCGTGACGCTAAGCGATGTCCAGTGAACGGCGAAACTCATATTTGACGCGGTCTCAATACGGGTATATTTCGCGCCGAACGAAGCATGGTCGCTCCAGATATTGTCGCCGTTTTTCGCTCTCGCCCAGAACCAGTAACTGCGGTTGGGGTCAAGCGACACGAAGGTTCCCGACGTTATATCTATTCCGTCGGCATTCTCGACGGAACCCGTGATTTGCGAATGTGTGGCGAGACGCACCTGATAAAACGTGTTTTGCGGGTTTCCAGCAGGGGCGATGCCGGCTGTAATAGACGTTGTCCAGACGGTAAAAGAACCGGTTGACGGAACTGCGGTGTATGTGTATTTCGCGCTTCCTGCGGAGAAAGTCGTGGCGACGCCGTTGTTGTTTTGGGCGGCGGCCTGAACGAAATACGACGTATTCGTCAGGAGGCCGGCGGCGGTCGAGCCGGACACTTCCCACTCCGCTTTCGTGCGCCAAACGGCCGAATCGCCCAGTTGTCCGGTCGTCTGTATAAATTTCTGCTGACCGTTCGGCGAACTTATCCTCAAGGCATATTTGCTTGACGGCGGATTTCCCGCATCGTTGACGCCGACCCAAATAGTGTGCGTCGAAGCCGCGATGAATGTCGGGGCCCCGGGAGCCGCGCACAGCGTGGAAGTCGAGCCGAGAACACAGTCGGGGGACTCTATGTTGTTGCTTATGGCGCGGGCCCAGAAATAATAAGTCGTGTTCAAATCGAGGGTCTGGAAGAGTTGTGAGTTAAGGTCGGTCGTATAACCGTAGGAAGTTATCGTCGAGACGCCGACGCCGAGCGACGAGACGAAGACCGCGTATTCCGTCCCCGCGGGGTTGCCGCCCGAAGTCCAGTTGGCGCGGATTTCAGACGATGAAACGTTGGCGAAGACCGCCGGCGCCGGCGCCGCCGCGAAGGTGTAGGTGTTGACGGAGCTCGCCCAGTTCGACACGCCGATGTCGCCGATGTCGCCGGCGCGCACTCTGTACCATCGCCGGACGGCCGGAGCAAGGGACGAGTCGTTGATAATGGCCGAGGCGCTCCAGTCCATTATCCGTGTCCAGCCGTTCGTTTCGGCGGGGACGCCCGCGGGCGCGTTCCATGTGGCGCGCTCAACCTGATATTTCGGCCCGACGCCCGTCCATGTGAGTCGTATTGTTGTCGAGGACAGCGCCGTCGGGACAAGATTGTCCGGAGCGCTTGAGTTGGTGGACTGCTGGTTTATGCCCGACCATTGTGAGACGGTATTCTGCGGATTTTTCGCCCGCGCCTTAAAATAATATATCGTGTTGCCCGACAAACCCGCGAAGTTTCTTCCGCCCGAATCCTGACTCCAAAGATAATGAGTGCCCCAAGTCGTGTTGGAACTTACGCTCAAATTTCCCGAGGCGGCGTCCGCGTAATAGGTTGTGCCGGAGGCAAAATTATTGACGGTTGAGACCGCGACTTGATATTCTGCCTCGATGCCGTTGGTGCCGGATGAAATTTTAAGCAGTATCGCCGTGTCCGCGGGCGTTCCGGTCGAAAGATAAGTCACGTTGACGGGGCCCGGCGCGGTGTAAAACGTCACACCGCCGGCGAGCGGTCCGGATTCTATCGTCGCGTCGTGGTTGCGCGCTTTCACGTTGAATATATATTTCGTCGAGGGCGCAAGTCCGGTAAGTGTCCACGTGGTCTCTTTGAGCCAGCCGGAGTCCGTTGAGACGTTGAGTCCGTAGAAATAAACGCCCGACTGTCCCGCCGCGAGATTGGTGAAACTCTCGTCGGCGTTGGAGCTTTTGGCTTTCAACTTGAGGGACGTCGTGGCGATTTCCTCCGTCGTCAGCGCGGCGGGCGGCTCGATGCGCGTGGCCTTGGCGAAAGACACGGCGCTATTGGGAATGTTGTCGCCGTTTTTCGTGGTTATGCCAAAATCAAGGAGCGTGTTCGTCGAAAGATTATTGAACGTCCAGTTGTTTGCCGAGATTCCCGATTGCCAGCCGCTCGACTGGGGATTACCGCCGTCCACTTCAAAAAGTATGCCGCCGTAAGTCAAGTTCGACGGCTCGGGAGATGCTTTCAACTGGACGCTCGTAAATCCCACATTCGTCCAGATGAATGAAGTCGGCGTCTCGACGAGTGTGTATTTCAGAGAGAACGACGAGGCGCTCCTCGATATACCCGCCACGTTTCTGGAGTAAACCCTCGCGCGATACTGCCTGTTCGGCGCCAGATTAAATATATCGCGCCCGGGGCTGACGCCGCCCCATTCTTCTCTGGTGAGCCAGACAGGCGTGTCGGACGATTGACCGGATACGTTGACGTAATACGACGGCGTCCAGTCGGACCTTGAACTGTACTCCACCGCGAACTGGGTGTGTGACGGATTGCTGTTTTCATTAACGACTGCGTTGAGTGTGCCGGTGGAAACGGCGGTGAGTGTAGGCGCCGCCGCGATGTTGGAGAGCGTCCATGTCGCCTGATTGAGCGTGAGCGCGTTTTCGAGGCCGGCGCGGTTGCGGATTTTAGCGTTGAATGTGTATTGCTGGTTCGGGCTTAATCCCGCGAGAGTCCAGTAATCCGTAGCGCTGCGCCACTCGCTCGACGTGGAAAGCGTCGTCTCGTAAATCCGGATTCCGGATGCGCCGTCGGCAAGCGAAGTGTAATCCGGCGGAAGCGGAGCGACTTTTACGTTGTTGGAGGCGTCAACGACGAATTGCAGTTGTGTTATGTTTTCTATCCTTGTGGCTTTTGCGCTCGTCACATAACTGTTCTCGATGCCGTCGCCGTTTCTGACTTTGAGCCGCACCCAGTAAGTCGTATTCGCCGCGAGATTTGCCGCCGCCGAAAAGCCGTTTTGCGTTATCCAGTTGCTCGAACTTTTTATCTGATCCCAGTCGCCCGTCTCGGCGACTTCGAAAGAAATTTTCGATTGGTCCACGCCGAGGTTTGTAAGAGCGCCGGGGGCGTTTATCGTTACGCTCGACTGTCCGATGTAATCGTATGCGACGGAAACGGGTTGTTCCACGCGCGTGTAACTCGAATCGAGCACGCGCCAATCGCTCATATTCCCCGCGTCGTCGCGCGACCGCGCGCGGAAATGATATTTCGTGTTCGGCGCGAGAACGCCGAAAGCATACTCGGTATCGGTCAGCCATCCGCTCGATGAAATCAGCAAGCCCCCGACGGAAACCGATGAACATTCAGAAAGATAATTGACGCCGAACGGATTGCCGGCGGCGGTCCAGCGCGCCGTTATCGAGGACGATGAGTTTATTATCGAGCTGTTGTATCCCGGCGTTCCGCTGCGGGTTCTGGTCGTTATTTCGACTTCCGTCGGATTGATACTGCCGTAGATATTTCTGACTCGCGCCCCGAGGGTATATTCGGTGTTCGGCGCAAGCGCGCTCGTGCCGACGAAATTCCACGCCGTCTGGTTTTTGCGCCATCCGCCGTCGGTGGACGGGGATACGGAATAAATCTGAACGCTTGCCGCGCCGTCCGCCAAGCGGCTGAAATTCCCCAACGGGCTTGCCGCTATATAAGTCGAACCGACGACTTCGAGGTTGATTCCCGCCGGAGATTCTATCCTTGTGGCGGTGGTGAATGTTGCGCTGTATGGCGTCTCGATTTGCGAGCCGTTTCTGGCTTTTACTCTGAGGCGATATTCTAAGTTCGGCTGTAAACCGACGATGTTTCTGCCCGCGGCGCCGCCGAACTGGGAGTAGGTTCCCCACACCGGCGCATCGCTCAAGACGCCGCTTGTGCTGACATATTTTATGAATGTGTATCCGGGCGCGGACGTTATTTCGAGCGCGAACTGCGAGTTCGTGCTTGAGTTTTCTTTTCTGTTTATGTTCGTTTTTATCGTGTCGCTCGATACGACTTCAAGCGCCGCTATGTCCGGCGTTTCGCAGAGCGTGTATGTCGAGATGTTCGGCGTCTGACCCGCCGCAACGCCGTCGCGGTTTTTGGCGTCGGCGTAAAACACTATCTGCTGGTTTCTCTCAATGCCGATTATATTTTCGTCGAGCGTCCACCATTGAGCCGGCGATTTGGACCACTGCGTCTCGGACGATTTCGTTATGCACCATATTTTTACGCCGGATTGTCCCTCGGCGATTCCGGTATATCCCGTCTGAGAAACCCTGGCCTGAATTGACGTCTGCTCGACGATAAATTCTATTCCTTCGACGCGCTCTATGTAAGTGGTGGCTTTTTTGGAAAGCGAACCGCCGATAATACCGGAACCGTTTCTCGTCTCAGCGGTAATAAAATATGTTGAGTTCGGCGCGAGGCCGCTCAAGACCCAATTATCCTGTTTTATCCAGCCGGAGTCGGTGGATTTTACCACTTCGGACATTCTAACCGCCGTCGAGTCGGACCACACACCGAAATTAACTCCAGCGCAGGCGACCGAAACCGACGTCTGATACAAAACGAAATTCAGATCCGTCGGCGCGGATATGAGGGTGTAAGTAGAGCCGACGACGTAAGGGTTGCCCGGCTGATTGTCGCCGTTGATGCCCGATGCGTCCACGAAATAAAGCGTCCCCTCCCACACGATCGGCGTGCTCGCCAGGAACCGGTAATTCGGGTATTTCCCCTCGACGACGC
>JASEHK010000280.1:0-374 GCA_030018875.1 Endomicrobiia bacterium
GAGCAATTTGTTCGCGGCCGTCGGCTCCGTCCAACTTTCGCGTCTTGAAAACGAGTTCAAACCCGCCCGCCAAAAATTGGCGCGGAACTACCACGAAGCGTTGAAAGCAATAGACGACATTGTTCTGTTTCCCGACGATTATTCACAGATAATACCTCACATATTCCCTATAAAAGTCAGGGGCGGCAAAAGAGACGAATTGAGACGGTATTTGCTCGAAAATAACATTGAGTGCGGCATACATTATCTTCCTAATCATCTTTTGTCTTTATATGGCGCAAAAAAAGGACTTTTGCCGACGACCGAACGGCTCTACTCGGAGTTGCTCTCGATACCTTTGCACCCGGCCGTAACGCCGGCCGAACAGGAATACA
>JASEHK010000280.1:384-1679 GCA_030018875.1 Endomicrobiia bacterium
GCAGATAACGTTTCCGTTGCGTGTGAAGTGCAAAGCATTTTTCGTTTTACACAGATAGGGGTAATGTCAAAAGTTTTATGAAAAAAGAGCATTGGGAGGAAAAATATGAAAGTGGCGATACTTGCGGGCGGTATGGGAACAAGACTCAGCGAAGAAACCGTTTCGCGTCCCAAGCCGATGGTTGAGATAGGAAATCAGCCAATGATATGGCACATAATGAATATTTATTCCCGTTACGGCTTCAACGAATTTTATTTGCCTCTCGGATACAAGGGGGAAATGATAAAAGAATACTTCCTGAACTTTTATCACCACTCGAGCAACCTGAGCATAGATCTCTCCACTAATGATATCAAAGCCCAAAACGGTAGCAGGAAGAACTGGAAAGTGCATCTCATTGATACCGGCCTGAACACATTGACCGGAGGCCGCCTGGCACAGCTCAAGAGATTTTTGTCCGACGGAACTTTTATGCTCACCTACGGCGACGGCGTCGCCGACGTGGACGTAAAATCTCTGGTGGATTTCCATAAATCCCACGGCAAGATAGCTACCGTGACGGCCGTGCGCCCCATGGCAAGGTTCGGCGGTATTACGCTCGACGGCAACAGCCGCATAAGCGTCTTCAAAGAAAAACCCCACACACTCGAGGGCTGGATAAACGGCGGTTTCTTCGTTTTCGAGCCGAAGATATTCGATTACCTCGACGGCGACGACACGGTGCTGGAAGGCGAGCCGATGGAACGCCTTGCGCGCGAGGGCCAACTGATGGCCTACAGGCACGACGGCTTCTGGCAGTGCATGGACACGATGCGCGATAAACAACTTCTGGAAAATCTCTGGGCGTCCGGCAAGGCGCCGTGGAAAGCGCCGCGGGGAGAATGAGAATGATACCGAAAAATCTTTTCGGAGGCGTTTACAAAAACAGGAAAGTGCTCGTTACGGGGCACACGGGCTTCAAGGGCTCGTGGCTTACTTTGTGGCTCAAACAACTCGGCGCCGAAGTGACGGGATATTCGGCGTATCTTCCGTCGAAGCCGTGCAACTTTGAGGTCGTCTGTCTCAAGGAAGATATTAACGATGTCCGGGGCGACGTGCTTGATATACGCCGCCTCGGCGAAACCTTCAAAAAATACAAGCCACAGATGGTCTTTCACCTGGCGGCACAGCCCATAGTCAGAAAATCCTACGACGACCCGAAGAAAACTTTCGATACCAATGTCGGCGGGACAGTAAACGTTCTGGAATGCATACGCCGAACGCCGAGCGTAAAGGCCGCCGTGATTATAACCAGC
>JASEHK010000281.1 GCA_030018875.1 Endomicrobiia bacterium
GATGGCGCAGTCATAGAAACGCAGACGCCGCTTTTCGAGTGGCAGGCCTCCGCTGACAGCGACCCGGATGATGCCGTTGTCTATATCCTTCGTTATTCCCTCAACGACCCGGATTTCTCTTCTCCGACGGAGGTCTCCGGAATTTCTTCGACGCAATATCAAATTCCACCTGGGTCGGCGCTTCATCCCGACGCCACATATTATTGGCGGGTCATAGCGCGCGACCTCACAGCGCGCCAGAGCGTCTCCGCCGATTGGAAATTTTACATTAGACCCTCCGCCCGACCGCTGGCGCCTTCGGCTTTCGACGCATCGTACGATACTGCTGCGCGCCAAGTCCTTCTGTCGTGGACGGCTCCGGCGCTTAACACCGACGGAACTCCTGTCGGCGTCATTTCGCATTATCTTATTTATAAATCTCACGATTACGACGAACTCCACAAAATCGCTCCGACGACCTTTGTGGCCTCGTCGGAAATCTCTTTTATCGCGTCGTCGATTCTTCCGGGAACGTATTTTATGATTCGAGCCGTAAACTCACTCGGCGTGACGGGAGAAATTTCCAAGGTCTTGCGTGCCGACAATGTGATTAGCGTGTTATGGCGCGATGCTTCCGGCGAAATCCGCGTTAAGGGCGACAAAGAACAACTGCCGCCGACGGTGACGCTTTACATCACCGACGAGGATAGTCCGTCGGACGACCCTAAAGCGCGGCGCTCTTTCATCGTGACGGCGCGGGGAACGCAAGGCGGAGAAATCAAAGCATTCGGCTCGCCGGTCATACTCAGCGTTAAACTTTCGGCG
The DNA here is from genome assembly GCA_030018875.1 of Endomicrobiia bacterium. Lineage (GTDB taxonomy): Bacteria > Elusimicrobiota > Endomicrobiia > PHAN01 > PHAN01 > PHAN01. The sequence continues at coordinate 805 of JASEHK010000281.1, forward strand.
GATTCCCAAAGAGCTCAAACTCACTCGGCGCCGGCCGTCGGTTCCCGCCTCGTTTCCGTTCCCGCCTCGTCGGGCGAAGCGATATACTGGTTCAATGGCGTCGAGTGGATTTCTTTGGGCGGCTCCGTCGAAAACGGGTATCTCGTCACCAAAATCGCCTCACCCGGGAGTTTCAGGGTTCGCGCCGTCGAGCGCGCGTCGGTTTTCAGGATACTCAACGTTTGGCCTAAAGTCATCACTCCGAACGTTGACGGCGTCAACGACGAGTTTAACGTCACTTTTGAAAATCCGCTCTCCGAAAAAGCCGAAGGCGACATCTTCGACATAACGGGATTCAAAATCTCAAAGATGACGGCCAAGACCGATTCGTGGTCGGTTTGGGACGGCAAAAGCGAATCCGGCGCGAGCGTTCCGGTCGGGATATACGTTTATCATCTCAAAGTCGGCTCGTCGGTAAAAAACGGAACGGTGGTAGTTGCGAGATGAAAATATACGCGGTTACGGCTCAATTATCGGCGGCGTTTCGCATGACGGCGATTATCTTCACTCTACTTATTTTCACTATGCTCGTCCCTGCGCCCGCCGTCCACGCCGCCTTTGAAGAATCTTCCGTCGGGGCGCGCATATCGGCTCTGGCAGGGGTGTCGGCCGGCCTTTCGGGCGGCGCGGATTCGCTTGCCGCCAACCCCGCGCAACTCTCCGCGCTCTCGCGTCCCGAAGTCGCGGCGGGATATTCCCGTTTGCATGCGGGTCTTTCCGATGTGAGCGAGATCGCGCGCGCTTCTTTGACTTTCGGTTATCCCGTCGGAAATTTCACTTTCGGCGCGGGCTACGACACCCTGTCGTTGAGCGGGATTTACAATGAAACCACC
>JASEHK010000282.1 GCA_030018875.1 Endomicrobiia bacterium
CGTTCGGCGAGAAATACATCCCGTCCGCGCCCAACTTATACAAAACAAAATCGAAGGGAGCGCAGGAGGCGCACGAAGCGATACGACCGACCTCGATAAAGCGCGCCCCCGCCGACGTCAAAAAGCATCTCTCAAAAGAGCAGTATCTTCTTTACGATTTGATATGGAAAAGATTTGCCGCCTCGCAGATGAACCCCGCCGTTTTCGACGTCGCTTCGGTGGATTTGAAGGCCGGCGAATACGAGTTCAGGGCGCTCGGACGCACGATGCTTTTCGACGGATGGATGAAGGTCTATGACGTCTCCGACGAAAAATACGCTGAGCTCCCGCCCATGGAAGCCGGCGATGCCTGCGCCCTTGTGTCCCCGCCGGCCGCGGAAAAACATTCTTCGGCTCCGCCCCCGCGGTATAACGAGGCCTCTCTGATAAAGACCCTTGAAGAATACGGCATAGGTCGCCCCTCGACCTACGCATCCATAATATTTACGATAATGCAGCGGAGGTACGTCGAGCTCAACGACCGGCGGTTCACGCCCACGCAGACGGGCGCGCTGGTGACCGAGTTCCTCAAAAAACATTTTTCCGACATCGTTGATCTGGATTTTACGGCCGCCGCCGAGGAAGACCTCGACGAAATAGCCGAGGGGAAAAAGCCCTGGAAAGATATCATAGAGGATTTTTACGCCAAGTTCTCCGAGCAGATAAAAAAGGCCGACGTTACCGTTTTGACCGACGAAAAATGCCCGGATTGCGGCGCGCCGCTTGCCGAGAGGGCCAGCCGTTACGGACGGTTCCTGGCCTGCTCGGCCTTTCCGAAGTGCCGCTATATCAAAAAGGAGAAACCCGCTCCCAAACCGCCGCCCGTTCAGACCGGCGAAAACTGTCCGGATTGCGGCGCTCCTCTCGTCGAGCGCACGGGACGTTTCGGCAAGTTCGCCGCTTGTTTGGCTTTTCCGAAGTGCCGCTACATCAAAAAAGAAAACAAGCCGTACGGCAAGTTCCGCCGCTTCGCCCGAAAGCATTCCGGCGCCGCGTCCGGCGGCGGCCAATCGCCGGATGCGCTCGTCGAGCCGTCGGACGGCGGACAATAAAAATCAACCGATTTTCCGTCGGAGCCCGTCCGCGCCCTAACGTCCGCCACCCGCATATGCTCAATGTGCATCTCGAAAGATTTCTGGTATATATCAAAGGCGTCAGGTCGTATTCCGCCAATACCGTGGACGCTTACAGCCGCGACCTCGAAGATTTCGTAAAGTTTGCCGCCGCTTCGGGCGCGTCGTCTCCGTCGGCGCTCGACAAATATCGTCTGAGAAAATATCTTCTTGAGCTTGGCGCGCGGGGTTATGAGCGCGCAAGCGTGATAAGAAAGGTCGCCGCGCTCAGGTCTTTCCTCAAATTTCTCGCCGTTGATAAATTGATTCCGTCAAAACTGCTTTTGCATGTGGTCTCTCCTAAAAAAGAGGACAAGATACCGCCTTTACTGTCCGAAGGAGAAGTTGCCTCCGCGATAGACGTCCCCGTTGCCGCGACCTTCGCGGATTTTAGGATGAAGGCCATACTCGAAGTTCTTTATTCGGGAGGATTGAGGATAAGCGAGTTGACCGGACTCAACATCCCTGACGCCGACCTTCTGGGCGGAATGGTAAAGGTTTTGGGAAAGGGCTCC
>JASEHK010000283.1 GCA_030018875.1 Endomicrobiia bacterium
CGACGCGCGGCGCGATTTTTCTGACGCTATCCGTCCGGCGAGGCGCGTCTCGAAAAACTCAGGCGGCGCAAGCGGTTCTGAATCTTTTGAAAGTTCGGCGCGGATGGCTCGAAGCGAATCCGCGAACTCTCGGCAATCGCGGCACTCTGCGACATGGGCGGCAAGAACCGCCGAATCCCGTCCATCAAGCTCGGAATCCTCGGCGACGGATAACATAATTCGCCATTTTTCGCATTTCATGATTTTGCCTTCGTATCTTCCGACTGAGGAGCTTTAATTCCCGTGTCTTTCATCGCCGTCCGGCACGCCCCGATATTATTTCTAATCTCTTCGCGAGCGCGGAATATCCTTATCTTCACTTGCCCGACGGATATTCCGAGCACGCGCGATATCTCGTCGTATTTCATGCCCTCGTACTCTCTCAAGACAAGGGGCGCGCGGTATTTTTCGTCCAAAGATAAAAGCAGACGTCTGACATCTTCGGCGTCGGCTGCCGATCCCGCCGGATTCGGCGGGGACGAAGCGTCCGACGGACAAACCATATCTTCCCTGAATGCCTCGCCGGCCGTCGCGGGGCGTTTTTTGTTTTTTCGCGAGCGGTCAAGCGCCGCATTGACGGCAATCCTGTAAATCCACGTCGCCAGGGACGACCTCGCCTCGAACTTCCTCAATGAAAAATAAACTTTTACGAATACATCCTGGGCGACCTCGTCGGCGTCGGCGGCCGAGCCCGTGATCCTTAGAGCCGTCGAATAAACGGCGGCCTTGTGTTTTGAGACTATCTCTTTGAATGCCCGCTCGTCGCCGGAGGCGGCGCCGGAGGCAAGAGCCGCGTCGTCGGCGGCGCCTATGGTCATTTTAGTTTCCATATTATTAGACTTTCGAATCGGAAGGAAAGTTACAAAACTTCGCGCATTGACGAACGGGGCAAGCGGGGACGGGCAGCGGCCCGTTCCGCCTGTTTTTGCAGCAAGACCGAATATCCGTCAAAATAAAAAAATATACATCAAGGCGCCGACGGCTAAGAACGGCCCGAAGGGCACATAGTCCGAGCGCCCGATTTTTTTTGCGGCGATAAGGGCCAAAGAGACGACGCTACCGACGAAAGACGCAAGCAGTAGAGTCCAGACGGCTCCGGCCGCGCCCATATACGCGCCCGAGGCGGCCAGAAGTTTTACGTCGCCGCCGCCCAAAGATTCCTTGCGGAAAATCTTTTCTCCGAGCCACGCCACGGCGAAACCCAGCGCGAGACCCGACGATGCGCCCACGAGAGAAAATAAAAGTCTCGTGTGCCACACGGCGAAGGCCAAGAAAAACGGATTAACGAACGACAATGCCGCGCCGACGACGACGGCTCCCAACGAAAACTCATCCGGTATAATTCTGTGCTCGATGTCAATGGCCGCGACGACCACAAGCATCCAGACAAAAGGCGCGAAGACCGCGAACCCTAATGAAAGGCCGAACTTAAAGTAAAGCGCGCCGAATAGCAGCGCGACCGCTGTCTCTACGAGCGGATAACGCGGCGAGACACGGAGGCCGCACATGCGGCAGCGCCCGCGCAAAAACAGCCAGCTCAGAACGGGAACATTGTCGCGCCACGAAATCTGGGCGCGGCACGACGGGCAGAATGATCTCGGAGAAACCACAGAGAGCCCGCGCG
>JASEHK010000284.1 GCA_030018875.1 Endomicrobiia bacterium
GGTATGTCCGCGGCCGCCGCGCTGAAGAAATATCTCGACGAGAGGAATCGTCTCAAAAATCTCGATCGAGGCAACCGCGCGCTCTTCGTGAATCTCAGAGGAGGCAGGCTGACTCCCAGGGGAATAAGAAAACTTCTGGTCTCGTGGCTGGGCCGTTCCGGATTGAAAGGCAAGGCCACACCCCATACCTTCAGACATTCCTTCGCCACGCATATGCTCGACCGCGGCTGCGATTTAAGAAGCATACAGGAAATGCTCGGGCACGCGAATCTGGCCACCACGCAACACTATACTCATATGAGCGTGGCCAAGCTCAAGAAGATTTATGATAAGGCGCACCCTCGGAGATAAACCTTTCTACCTCTCTACCCTTCTACCGTTTTTTATAATATGGAAGAAAAAATAAAACTTCTGATGGAAACAGCCGGCTGCAACCGTTACGAGGCCGAACTGGCTTACAAGTCCGCCGGCGGGGAGTTCGTGGAGGCTCTCGACTTTCTTAACAGGGTCTCGGCGCGGCTCGTCGTAACGCGCGGCAAGTTTATGTCGCCGGACAGGTTCATATACGGGGCGTTTCTGGTGATATCCGATTCGAGGAAAAACAGCGTTTTGACGGCGTCGGCCGTGGCCACAAAAAACCCGGCGATACACGAGACCGACGTCACTCTGCCGTGGGAAGATATAGAAAAAACCATTTACGCCTCGCGTCTGGGCGCGGGAGCAATGCCTGAGATTTCAGGCATGCTGCAGGAAAAAATTCTCGCCGCCGCCATCGCCGACGCGGCGCTCGCGCCATCGGCGGAAACCGTCAGAACGTTGCTTGCCGCGGCCATCGAGTCCGACGACGTCGCCGTGACAATGGAGATGACGGAGGAGCCGTATAAAACCCCTGTTGTTCCGGGCGCGCCGGAATTAATTTCGAGGCGGGGAGTCGGCGGCGACTCTTTGTCGTCCCGTCCGAGAACCGGCGGGGTGACCCTTTGCGTTGAGCCGCTTGCCGACGAGAAAGACGGCGTTCGGGCCTCGGCATTGTCGAAAGGCGATGTAATTTGGATGAGCGTCAACGACGAGCGCGAGATAGCGCAGTATCTGGCCGAACGTCTGGGCGCGGCCAAGGACGGCAGGGTCTTTCCTCTGGCCAGCGAAGTCGTTTCCGTCGTCAGAGACGGAGACGACGTGATTTTGGGCTTCAGGTTCGCCGAGAATGTCGGCGGTTTCGGCCGCGTCGGAGCCGCGGTGAAAATCAAAAAGGCGGAACGCTACGACCCCGCGGGACGTTTGGCGGAATGGTTCAGGAAGATATTCGGATAGACATTATGGAAAATTCCCCGTCCGTCATAGCTTTCGTCGGCGAAAGCGGTTCCGGCAAAACCTCGCTTCTCGTCGAGACGGCGCCGCATCTTTTGCGCGTGGGCCTTCGCGTCGCGGCGCTGAAGCATACATCGGGGGACTTCGAGACATCATCTCCGGCGGGCAAGGACACGTCCAGATATGCCGACGCGGCGATACCCTCTATCGGCATAATATCGGACTCGAAATTTACATTCTCTCGCGTTCACCCTCCGTCGCCGCCTTCGCTCGCGGATACTGCGACGATGTATTTTCGGGACGCGGATATTGTTCTTGTAGAGGGCTTCAAAAAAGAGG
>JASEHK010000285.1 GCA_030018875.1 Endomicrobiia bacterium
CCCGCTTCGACGAACTCTCGACGGGAACCAAGCAACGTCTGGCAATGGCAAAATCTCTTTTGAACGAACCCGACATACTTCTTTTGGACGAACCCACAATCGGTCTTGACCCCGACATAGCGCACAAAATCAGAGCGCTCATCAAAAAAATCCACGCCGAAACCACGATGACGATAATCCTCACCACACACTATATGAAAGAAGCCGAGGAACTCGCCGGAAGAATTGCATTTATCAAAAACGGCTCCGTGACGGCTCTGGGAACGTCCGAACAACTTCGCGAAATCACCAGACAGCAAGACCTCGAAGGCGTATTCATGGAGCTCGCCTCCGACGGGAAATCAAATTATGAAACCCCTTAAACGCGAGCTCGAAAAGATATTCGCCTTTACATACAGGAATTACATATTCATGAAACGCAATATCTTCACTTTTTTCGAGATACTTTTCTGGCCGATGGTGGGTCTTTTTTCGATAGGACTCATGGGAAATTTTCTGGGGTTGAAGGAAAACATGCTTTCCTTCCTTCTGACGGGAACTATTTTATCGGGCGTTCTTCAAGTCACTCAACTCGACGTATCCTACGGAGTTCTTTACGAGGTATGGTCGAAAAGCATCAAGCAGATATTCGTGGCGCCGGTCAGGCACTACAACTACATCATAGGCTCATGGCTCTTCGGTATCGTCAGAGGGATGAGCGTCTTCGCGTTTATGAGTTTTATGGCCGGAAAGATATTCGGGTTCGTGCCGCCGCCGATGAAGACCATAATAATATCTCTGGCCGGAATATTTTTGATGGCTCTCGTGATAGGCATGACGGTGAGTCTCTCCGTGCTGATTTTCGGCCAGCGCATAGACATAATAGCGTGGTCTATGACGATAATGCTGATGCTGGTATGCGGAATTTATTACCCGGTGAGTTTTCTGCCGGCCCCCGTGGCGGCCGTCGCAAAACTTATACCGCTGACTTACTTTCTTGAATACTTTCGGGCGCCCTACGGCTTCGAGTCGTCTCTGGCCTCGCCTCTGCTGAAGGGCTTCGGACTACTTGCCGTCTGCATCCTCGCGCTTTTCGCGCTCATCGCGCTTGCTTACAGAAGGGCCCGCCGCACCGGCGCCATTCTGCGTCTCTCGGAATAACGGGCGATAGCGCCAGTTCAATAACGAAGTCCCGCGTAAGTTTAATCTTGCGCGGGACTTTTGTTTTTTGGACTCCCGGATTCTTGACAAAAGGAACGAGGAAGTTTTATCGGCGGGAAAAAAATGGAGCTGAGGGGATTTGAACCCCTGACCTTTCGGATGCGAACCGAACGCTCTCCCAGCTGAGCTACAGCCCCATATCTTTTCTGGGATGTAGCATGTTTCATCGCTACAGCCCCATTCATCTTTTACACGGAAAATGATACAAAAAATTCGCAGTTTTTCAAAATCAAGTCGGCAAGACTTTTATCCTTAAATGACTTGACAGGTCAGTCGCGGAATGGTAAGCCCAAATCCGCCGAAAATTTCTCTATCTTCTCAAGGCCTTTTTCATAATACATCGGATCTTTCGTCTCAACCACGTCAAGCCATATTTTAAGGGAATCAGCGAGACGGCCCATTTTCTCATAATAATTGGCCACTATGACGCGCACCATAT
>JASEHK010000286.1 GCA_030018875.1 Endomicrobiia bacterium
CCCCAAAGCCGTTCCCGATTTTAACTTCGGTTACATTCTCTGATGAGTTGACACGATGGGCGGGGAAACTTGTCGGGCTTGTTGCTTCAAAACGTTATAACTTTATCCGCCCACTCAACCATTTGTACGCAGTCAATCATAGTTGATATGGGGCAAACGCCTGTCTCGCTTTGATTTCTCGACTTTATACATGTGCCGCAAGCGAGAATTATCCCATGGTTTTTTGCGAATTCTTCGAGTTGCAGTTTCGCATTATATTTCTCATTAGCGATGCTTTCCAACTCTACGCCCGCACTCATTAAAAACAACTTAACTTCGTGTCCCTGTTTGAGTGCGGTATTGCCGAATCGAACGCCATTCCATGCCTTTTCGGGTTCGTTTGTCTCGATAATGATACCGATTTTCATATTTAACTCCCTTTTATCAGTTGAATGCCCCAATGATACGGCTCCAACACTTTGCTGTCGCCGTGCAAGCGCAAATTCAGCCCTTCGGATGCGCTCATAATTTGTTCTTTGTCCGGGCGGAGCGCAATGTCCGGTCCCCGTGGTGTGGGGATATCTTTTCTCCAATGGAGAATTGCCGCAATACCGCCTGATTTAAGAATGCGGGACGCTTCTTGAAGTAAAACTCTTTTTTCATTGAAATGAAGGATGTTGAAAAGCAGAACAAGAGCCACGCTCTCCGACGAAAGCCCCGTTCCATGCGCTAAAATATCCCGACAAACGCACTCCGCATTAGTCAGGCCAAAGGTAACAAGATTTTTCCTTGTGGCTGAAATCATCTCCGGCTCTATATCAAAAGCCAGAATGAATGACTTTTGAGCAATGGCCGCTATGGGGATGGTGAAGGTTCCGTATCCACAGCCGATTTCAACTATCTTGGAATTTTGGGAAAGATTTAACCACGAAAGGATACCTTCAATATTAAATAAACTATTCCAATATTGTTCTTCCGGCATTCCGCTGTCTTCGACTTTCATATTTTTTATGCTCCGACTATTTTGGCGGCGGACGACATTGAGTTAATCTGTTTTGGGGCTTGTCCTCAAAATCAGATTGAACTCGCTGTCGGGCACATCTCCTCATTTTCTATTTCAACAAGACCCGCAAACTTGACGGCCGTACCGATTGTTTTCCTTTGTATATGATTTTACCACGGGAATACTTTTGATTTGAAAGGTCTTTTTAGGGCAGAAATGATGCGCGCGAAGCGCGGCTGAACGCTCCGGTTCAGGCGCGCGCCGCTTGCGGCGCGTCACTTCTGGAACCGACGGTTAGAACGCACTGACGAGTACTACGCGTCACGAAATGATGCTCGCTTAAACGGCCACGCACCGGTGCAATGAACACGTAGGCCAGGCCGCGCGATGCGGCTCGCCGTTGCACTGATGTTGCCGTATGGTTGCAGTCGCATAATCAATAGACTCTCGACATCCGCGAGAAGCTCGGATGTTCGACGGCGCCCTTCTTCAAGTTCGAGGACTCCGACGAATACGCGCACGGCCTCGATGCCATACTCCCTTCGGATGTCTCGAAACAACTGATGCTTGTGATCTCCGCTGAGGCGCTGCCTGACCGTTGACCCGCCAGCCTTTCCCAGATAAAGGAGCCAATCTCGCTCAGGATGAAGATATG
>JASEHK010000287.1:0-1398 GCA_030018875.1 Endomicrobiia bacterium
GTCGGAGCAACTACAATTCTTTCTTTTGTCATAGAACATATTGCGTTTGTATTAATCTCTCAATCTCCTATATTTTCAACCTCGGAGAAAAAACAATGGCCAAAGATCCTATTTGCGGAATGAACGTCGCCGGAACCACCGCCCTTAAAGCGACGCTCGACGGCAAAACCTATTATTTCTGCTCGCCACACTGCCTGGCGAAGTTTCTCGAAGATAACCCCTCTGCGGCAAAAATCGAGACGGGCGCACACATAAAAAAAATAAGCGAAAGCCCTGAGACCGACGACGTCTGCCCGAGCTGCGTCGTCGCCCCTGTGTCCGACGGTAATGTCCTGGCGCGCATTCTCAAAAACAAAACCTTTCTGGCCGCCGCGACGCTGACGTTGCTGACGGCGCTTTCTTTTTTCTTCGTCCCCCTTGTTGGGTTCCGACGGAATCTCTCGATGTATCTGGAAAAAATCTGGTGGGCGATTTTGCTCGGATTTGCTCTGGGCGGAATAATAGACCGCTTCATCCCCAGGGGCTGGGTAACCAAGACACTCTCCGGCCGGGGTTATAAAACGATATTGCGCTCCGTGCTTCTGGGGTTTATGATGAGCGCCTGCAGCCACGGTATGCTCGCGCTCTCCGTCCAACTTTACAAAAAAGGCGCGTCGCCGGCGGCGGTAGTGAGCTTTCTTCTGGCAAGCCCGTGGGCCAACCTCGCTATGACGGCAATGCTCATCGGATTTTTCGGCGTCAAAGGTCTTTACATAATATTCGCCGCGCTCATCATAGCCATAACCACCGGTCTGATATTCCAAAAACTCGAAAGTAAAAACCTCGTCGAAAAAAATCCCAACGCCGCGACTCTGATCGGTATAATTCCGGGCTCCGAAAACTTCTCGATAATGTCCGACGCCGCGACGAGACTAAAAAATTACCGCTTTACCCTCGTCAACATTACAGCCGACGCCAAAGGCGTGGTTTCCGGAGCCGCGGCTCTGGCGGATATGGTGGGATGGTGGATTCTTCTGGGCGTGGGCATATCAAGCATGATTGCCGCCTATGTGCCGGCGCATTTCATACACAGTTACTTCGGGCCGACATTCGCGGGTCTCTTGGCCACACTTGGAGTGGCTACCGTTATAGAAGTATGCTCGGAAGGGAGCGCCCCCGTCGCTTTTGAGATATTCCGCCAAACCGGAGCGCTCGGAAATAGTTTCGTTTTTTTGATGGCGGGGGTGGCCACCGACTACACCGAAATCGGCATTTTATGGACGAACATAGGCAAGAAGACAGCCCTTTGGATGGTCGCCATAACCGTGCCGCAAGTGGTGGCTCTGGGCATACTGGCCAACGTGATTTTCCGTTGAAACAAACTCACAAGAAAAGACGTGAAGCGTGAAAGGTTAAAAG
>JASEHK010000287.1:1408-1633 GCA_030018875.1 Endomicrobiia bacterium
CCTTCACGATTTACGCTTCACCCTTCACCCTTCACGTTTTTTCTCTCCGTAACAACTTCGTAACAAGTTTTTTGTATTATTACACGCAAGGACGGCGGGGGTTATATCGGGGGAGCATGTGGCTAAAGAAATAATCCCGTCGGAAATGTTGGTTTCAAGGATACTTGTAATTCGCAGTCAAAAAGTAATGCTGGATAAAGACCTTGCGGAGCTTTATGGAGTTTC
>JASEHK010000288.1 GCA_030018875.1 Endomicrobiia bacterium
ATAAGTTTGACCACGCCCGCTATCATGGCCTCGGGCTTCGGCGGGCAACCCGGGATATAAGCGTCCACGGGTATTATCTCATCGAGCGCGGACACGACATTGTAAGAATCATGAAAAATACCGAGCCCGCAGGCGCATGTCCCCACGGCCACCACAAAACAGGGTTTGGCCGTGGCTTCGTATAGTTTTTTGACGCGGGGCGCGGTCTTTTTGTTCGGAACGCCGGTGACTAACAAAATGTCGGCGTGACGCGGACTTCCGACGAGCTGTATTCCGAAACGCTCCAAATCGTAGCGCGGCGTCAGGCAATCGAGTATCTCGATGTCGCAGTTGTTACAAGGGCTCGTAGCCGCGTGAAAAACAAAAAGCGATTTAGTAAGGTGCTTCGGTTTCATATTTATTGTTGATACCCCGCGAAATAGCATCCACGGGAGTCATACCGGCGCCAAAATTTATTTTCCCGATATCTCGTATCGCGAACATTTTGTCAATCGAATACTGTTGTAGTCGTTTATGTCCGCAAATTCGAACTGCCAGAGCGAATAAAATCCCTCCCTTTTTTCAAAGAAAAGCGTCTTGACTTTTTTTGTGGTGCGGTGTTGCCACTGCCGAAACGGATAAAAAAGTTGTCGAATGATAACATTGGCAGTATGACTATTTTTGGCCTCGATAAGCGCAACTTGATTTTTGCCCTCGTAGCCGGCGTCCACTTCTGTTTGAACGCTCTCCGCTGTCAACTGCTGATTGCCAACATTGAAAGAAAATTTAGGAGTATATTTTCTTCCTCTGATTGTCAGAACGAGAGAGTCGTCCTCCAAGAAAGTCCGAACTAAACTTGCGGCATAAGCAAAATCTAAATGTTGCATTTCCGAATTACCTACTTGAGAAGTGTCCAGTATGAAATCAAGTTTGGAAGTGTAAATTTTTACTGTGGATTCTACGAGCGGAATATCAATATATCCTTCGCCCTTAACAATAGCGTATTCTCCATTGCGTGTCGGCAAGAGAAAAACTTTGTTGTCAATAAAAACTTGCGGCCTATCCTCTCTGCTGTCTTGTTTGCAAAGAATACGAACTTCTTTTTCGTTTGTCTTTTTGAAATGCGAAGTAGCTCGTTTTATCTGCTCAGCAGAAATAATAAAAGGTTCTTTCTCGAAATTATGCTTGTGGATTTTATACTTGTCGAATATCGCTTTCCAGGAATTGTCGTTCATTGAGATATTTTGTTTATTAGTTTATTTCTAATGTCATTAATTCCAGCACCAGTTTGACACCATTCCCCATCTTCTTTTTCCCATCCTTCCCAGACCATTGTTCTTCCCTTTCCATTTGGTGGTGGATAATTTACATCTTCTTGCCCCCAAATCCACTTATATGCTTTGAGAAGTGCTTCTGGATTTTCGCCCGATGGATTTTGTAAATTTAATCCAGATAAAAAATCATCAGGTTCCTCACCATTGTATACTCTTTCCAAAGCATTTATTATTTCAATAGTCGCTTGGGGATTTGTATTTCCTTTTTCTTGTAAATCTTCTAATATCTGTTTATGAGATATTTGCCATAAAGAATTCTCATTAGGGTTGTAAATAAAAACAAAGAAATCTTCTTT
>JASEHK010000289.1 GCA_030018875.1 Endomicrobiia bacterium
TACCCATCCTCCCGTATCGATCGTAACGCGGCCGGAAAAAGACGACGACGGATTCTCGACGACAAATCCTTTAACGACGATTTCGGGCACTTCAAGAGAGTTGCTCAATCCGCCGAACAAGTATTCGGGCGTTCCTTCCGACGGCATAAAAATTTCATTCCGTATGTACACCACAGCCACGCCGCCGAGCAATCTGGATAAATGGTGGGATTTCGGTGAGAGCACCTGGGTTGCGGTTACCGCGGGAGATTTCGCGGATAATAATGCGCCCGTCGGGCCCGCCGAAATATACGATACAGCGGATAATATTTATTTCTGGAAGATAACGGCGCCGTTATGGGATGCGGATAACAGCAGGAGATACATTATGCGCGTCAGAGCGCAGGACAATATCAACAACTATGAGATGCCTAAGTCAAGCAGGGTGTTTTCCGTGGATATAAAATCGCCTGTATCGGCTTCCGTAAGACCATCGCCGGGCGGGGAGTATAATGCAACGACGAATGCCCTGACTACGCTGTCGGGAACTTCCATTGACGATCTGCCCGACAATGTAAACTATACGAGAATCAGAATATTCTATGAGGATGATGCTGTTCCGTATTACTGGCACTCGACGGCATGGGTCGTAAACGTTTCATCATGGCTTATGACGACAAATCTTACATCCGGTGGAACTTGGTGGTCGTACACCTACGGCGATCCGTTGAATTGGGTTTCCGGAAAAACCTATTACATAAACACATCGGCCGTCGATATGGCGAATAACGTTCAGGTGGCGTGGTCAACCACGACCTTCCAGGTAGATACGCAGCCGCCTCAGGTGCGAGTCAACATACCGGCCTCCGGCTCGGGATATAACTTGCTGCCTCAGATTACGGGTACAGCATCGGACGACTTCACGGGCGTTGCTAACGTTCAAGTTTTAATTCAGAACCTTTCCAACGGGCAGTATTGGAAAGGCGCTATATGGGGTTCAGGCACGGGCGACGATTGGCTTAACTATACGACCGGCGATGTCAACAACTGGAAGTACGGCGCGCCGCCTACGATTTCATGGCAAAGCGGCAGATACTATATGGTCGCCGCGCGTGGCACCGACAACGCGGGTAATACAACTACGGTGTTTTCAGTCGGGGTCAACTCAAACACATTCTCGTTTGACCATGTGAAGCCAAACGCAGTTACGATTCTGCCCGCCAATAACTCTACGGCGAACAGCCTTCCGACGATTTCGGGAACGGCGACGGATGATTTCAGCGGAGTGACCGAGCTGAAACTTCAGATAACATATCTGCTTGCCGGCGACACATATTACTGGAGCGGCGTTGAATTTTCGTCGGAAACGCCTAATGCCGAAATAGACGGTAAGGTATTGTCGCCTCAGGCGACTTACACCGTTTGGATATCTACGGAATCTTTGCCTGCGTGGACCAGCCCGAGGTATTACAGAATTATGGCCCGAGCAAAAGATCTCGCGACCAACCTCGGCTCAAGAACAACCGTTCAGTTCTTATTTGACACAAGCCCACCTTCGACGGTGCTCATAAGGCCCGCTGTGGGCATTGATTACAGCCCCGCGAATCCTCTGCCCGCTGTC
>JASEHK010000028.1 GCA_030018875.1 Endomicrobiia bacterium
CACAGATTACAGAGATAAGTCATCGTCGGTAATCGCTGTAATCGTTCTTTTTCAATCGTTGTAATCAAAACCGTTGATGACTTTTTCAACGGTCTCATTATATATAAAAAAGAAAGGGAAAATCTACTTCGGGGGTTTTGCCGACTCAATCGCCCTGTGGGTTGCTATCATTATGCCCATGCTTGAGCCGGTGGCTCCGGTTATGGCGTCAACCTTTGGCGACTGGGCTTTTACTATGCGCGACGGCATGTCGGCGGCCTCATAGCCCGGCCCGGCGAATTGTTCCTTGATTTTGACGTCGGCGATGCGGCCTTTTTTGATTACCACGGCAAGTTTGACGTTTACGAGAAAATCTTTGAACGAGCCCTCGTAAACGCCGTCGGGGATTTTGGAGAGGTTCACGGCAGTTATCTTGCCGTATTCTTCGATTACATTCCGCGACATTTTATCGTAGCGCATTTTGAAACCCACCGTTGCCGCTATCAAAGCGACTAGAACAACGGCCGACACAATCGCCAACTTTTTTGGCGTTTTGCTCATATTTTCTCCTGGACCGAAGTGGTCATGTGCCCCAGGTTATTTTTCCGTTACGGACTTTTGAGCGCCGGCCCCGCCTTCGAGTTTCGCAAGCCGCGTCTCCAGATTCTCCTGCTCCTTGGCGATAAGCCGCAAGGCCTCGGCGATGGGGTCGGGGAGTTTTCCGTGCTGGAGCATATCGAGTTCTTCCGGAGAGAAACCGAGCCCGACTCTTGCAGGCACTCCGACGGCGGTGGCCTTCGCCGGCACGTCTTTTACGACGACGGAACCCGCGCCTATCATTGCGTTTTCGCCGATGTTTATAGCGCCCAGCGCTATCGCGCCTGCGCCTATTACGACGTGATTTCCGACGGTGGGATGGCGTTTTTTCTTCTCCTGCGAAGTGCCTCCCAGAACCACACCCTGATACAAAAGCACGTCATCGCCGATTTCGCTCGTCTCCCCGATGACGACTCCCATTCCGTGGTCTATGAAAAACCTGCGGCCGACGGCGGCGCCGGGGTGTATTTCGATTCCCGTGAAAAATCGCGATAGGTGGGATACAAGCCGCGCCAGATATTTCAAACCCCGCTTCCACAGGAAATGCGCGAAGCGGTGCAGAATGATAGCGTGTAGCCCCGGGTAGCAGGTCAAAACTTCGACGACTCCCCGCGCCGCCGGGTCTTTGCGGAAAACGGTTTGTACATCTTCTTTGAGACGAAAATACGCTCTTGAAAATATGCTCATAGCGGGGTTCCTCGTGCGGAATTTTAAGAAAATTATATCAATTTGTCCGTCGAAAGCGAAATCCCGCGCCGCTTCGCCAAGACCCGCCGGGCCAAGGTGAAGGACGCGCCCCGCCCCAAAATCTTCCGACGACAGGCGGATTTTGCCGACGTCTCGGTTTTTGATAGAATTACCCGGATTATGGAACTTCCAAAGGCATACGAATCATCCGGCGTCGAAGAAAGTATTTACGCTTTTTGGCTCGCGAAGGATCTTTTTTCCTCGCGTCCGGACACCACTAAAAAACCATTCACTATTGTCATACCTCCGCCCAACGTCACAGGTTCGCTCCATATGGGACACGCATTAAACAACACTCTTCAGGACGCTCTCATAAGATACAAGCGCCTCGCGGGCTTCAACGTCTGCTGGGTTCCCGGCGCCGACCACGGCGGCATCGCCACGCAAAACGTCGTCGAAAAACTCCTATTGGCAGAGGGAAAAAATAAAAACGATCTCGGGCGCGAGAAGTTTCTGGAACGGATGTGGAAATGGCGCGAGGCGACGGGCGACACGATTCTGGAGCAGTTGAAGAAACTCGGATGCGCTCTCGATTTTTCTCGCACAAGATTTACGCTCGACGAGGTCTGCTCGCGCGCCGTCAGGGAGGCATTCGCGCGGCTTTTCGAAAAGGGGTTGATTTATCGCGGCAAGCGCTTAGTGAACTGGTGCCCGCGCTGTATGACGGCTCTCTCCGATATAGAAGTTGAGCACGAAGAAGAAATCGGGAAACTCTGGCACATAAAGTATCCTATTGTAAAGGTAGAAAGGCAGAAGGGTAGAAAGTTAGAAAGGGAGAATGATTTTGTTGTTGTGGCAACAACGCGTCCGGAGACGATGCTCGGAGACACCGCTGTCGCGGTAAATCCGTCCGACGAAAGATACAAGAAACTCGTCGGCCGGACGATAACGCTCCCTCTCGTCGGCCGCGAGATAAAGATAATAGCCGACGAAGCCGTGGACTCCGCCTTCGGCACGGGCGCCGTAAAAGTGACTCCCGCGCACGACCCGACGGACTTCGACATCGGCGCGCGGCACAATCTTGAAAAGGTCGTCGTCATCGGCTTCGACGGAAAAATGACCCCGTCCGCCGGAAAATACGCGGGGCTTGACCGCTATCACGCCCGCAAGGAAATACTCAATGACCTCGAAGATGCGGGTCTTCTGCTCGAAACGGTCGAACATCCGCACGCCGTCGGCGTGTGCTATCGCTGTTCCACGACGGTAGAGCCGCTGATTTCGGAGCAGTGGTTTTTGAAGGTCGGCGAGATGTCGCGCCGCGCCGTCGAGGCCTCGCGCGCGGGTAAGATAAAGTTTTATCCCGCGTCGTGGGAAAAACCTTATATCGCGTGGCTCGAAAATCTCAGGGATTGGTGCATTTCGCGCCAAATCTGGTGGGGTCACCGCATACCGGTTTATTACTGCAAAAATGTTCCCGCAACCGTCGCGCCGCAAAAATCTTCCGACGGAAAATCCGCTTGTCCGCCGTTTGCGTCCGTCGAAACTCCCGTCAAATGTCCGCATTGCGGCGGCTCGAAAATCGAGCAGGAGACCGACGTTCTGGATACTTGGTTCTCGTCGGCGCTTTGGCCGTTTTCTGTTTTTGGCTGGGCAACCGACACCAAGGATGTCGGAGTGAAAAATGACTTAGAATATTATTATCCGACGAGCGTCCTCGTCACCGGCCACGAAATACTCTATCTTTGGGTCGCCAGAATGGTTCAGTTCGGATTGGAGTTTATGTGCGAGCGTCCGTTTTCCGACGTCTATATCCACGGCATCGTGCGCGACAAACACGGCAAGAAGATGTCGAAGTCGCTGGGCAACGTCATAGATCCGCTCGACATCATAAAAAAATACGGCGCGGACGCTTTGCGCTTTGCAATGATTTCGTCCGCTACGGCCGGGCGGGACATACAGCTCTCCGACGATTCTTTCGTGGGGGCGCGCAACTTCGCCAACAAACTCTACAACGCATCCCGCTACATTTTGATGAACCTCGAAAAATATCCTCTCGACGATATCTCTCTCGACGGCGAGTCTCTCGAAGAAACCGACAAATGGATTTTAAGCGAGTGCGCCGCCGTCTCCCGTATCGTTCGCGGACACTACGAATCTTACGAACTCGACAAAACCGCTCGCGCGGTTTACGATTTTACGTGGAACAAGTTTTGCGACTGGTACATCGAGTTCACCAAGGAACGTCTCTACGGAATAGACGCCGCCGCCCGACGGACGGCTCTGAAAGTTCTCGTTAACATTCTCGCCGACATACTCAAAATCATCCATCCTATTATGCCGTTTGTCACGGAGTCTTTGTGGCGCGCTCTTCGCGAGAGATTGCCGGCCTTGAAGGGGGAGTTCCCCGAAAGTATAATGGAGACCGCTTATCCGTCGTTGCCGGCATCGTCGGAAGAATATCTGAAATCGGCTGCCGATGTCAGTTTTATCGTCGAGGTGGTCACGGTCGTGCGTCAATTGAGAGAAGAAATGAAGATACCCGCCGCGCAGAAAATAACACTTCAAATTCGCGCCGAAGAAAAAACAGCGGCGCGTTTTGCCGAGCGCTCCGTTTATATCACAAAATTGGCCCGCGCGGATAAGATAGAATCCAACCTTTCTCTCGAACCCCGCGCTTGCGCCTGTGTCGTGGTAAAAGACGCCGAAATATTCATCCCGCTCGAAGGTATCATAGATATAGCGAAAGAAAATTCGCGCCTTGCCTCGGAACTATCGAAGTTCGAAGGTTTTTCGCGCTCGCTGTCCGCGAAACTCTCCAACGAAAAGTTTTTGGCCAAGGCCCCGGCTTCCGAAGTCGAAAACACGCGCGCCAAATTGGCCGAAGCGACGACAAAAATAGAGAAGCTCAAAAGCAACATCAAATATCTTGGCTGATGTTTCGGCATTTAAGGAGAATAAAATAATGAATAAAATACGCCCCATAAAGTTCGAAACGGGTTTCCTGAAAAAAGTTCCCACGGCCGTTATGGTATCTATGGGTGAGACGAAAGTCCTTTGTGTGGCCGCTATCGAGAAGAATAAAGTTCCGCCGCATTGCGAAGACGATGGTATAGGATGGCTTTCCGGCGAATACGGATTTCTTCCGAATGCCGGCGGAGAGCGCACTTCGCGCCAGCGCGCGAACTCGGCCGGACGCACCAAGGAAATATCCCGCATTATCGGGCGCTCTCTTCGCGCGGCCTTCGACCTAAAAAAGATAGCGCCGCACACCGTCACCGTGGACTGCGACGTCATCCAGGCCGACGGCGGCACCCGCACTGCCGCCATAAACGGCGGGTTCGTGGCGGCTACGATTTTGTTCGACAAACTCGTCAAAGAGGGAGTTTATCAGCGCATTCCGCTTAAAAACTTCATCGCGGCGGTTTCCGTCGGCATCGCCGGCGGCAAAAAAGTCCTCGACCTTTCGGCGAAAGAAGACAACAACGCCGACTCCGACATAAACGTCGTGATGACGGCCTCAGGAAAATACGTCGAGGTACAGGGTTCGGCCGAAGGCAGGGCGTTTTCAAAGGCCGAGTTCGCCTCGCTTCTGAATATGGCGTCTTCGGGCGTCAGGAAAATAATTGCCGCCCAGAAACGGGCGCTTAAATTCCGCGGGATAAAGTTTTAACCCGCGCCGGCCTCCGCTCCCGCGCTTGTCAGTATTCGACTTTTCACGGGTGTTTTTTCTTTATGATAGAAATAGTCGTCGCCACTAAAAACCCCGATAAGATCCGCGAAATAGAAAAACTTCTCGCCGGTGTGCGCGCAAAATTTTCGGCCTATCGCGGCGCGTCGCCTGCGGAAACTGGCAAAACGCTTGTCGAGAACGCCGCGATAAAAGCCCTCGCCGCCGCGCGCGCCACGCAAAAATGGTCTATAGCCGACGACACGGGTCTTGAAGTTGCCGCGCTTGGCGGTCGTCCGGGGGTGCGCTCGGCCAGATTCGCCGGCCCGCGCGCGATTTACGAAGACAACGTAAAAAAACTCCTGCGACTTATGAAGGGTTTGCCGCGCGCTAAGAGAAAGGCGGTATTCAAAACGGCCGTCTGCATAGCATCTCCCGACGGAAAAGTTTACACTGTCGAAGGTCGTTGCGCCGGATTGATTAGAGAATCGCCCGACGGCAAAAACGGCTTCGGCTACGATCCGGTTTTTTATCACCCGCCGTCGAAAAAGACCTTCGCCCGAATGACTCTGGCCGAAAAAAACCGCGTTTCGCACCGCGCCCGCGCCATAGCCAAGGCCGCCCTCATCATCGGGCGCCTGTCCATCGCTATCTCGTAAACCTTCCTTACGCTCAAATGTTTCGCGCCACTCTTTAAGAGGTTGTTCGCGCGTTAATCAAGCGTCGCTTATTCGCAGGAATACTTTTCACAAGTCCGGCCAACGCAAGGTTCTCAGATGGGAAACTTCTCAACCATTGGCGGGGTATTTTGCGGTTTCTCGGGGGGAATATTTGGGGTGGGATACTCGACCGACTTAAAAACCACCTGATAAATTCTCCGACGACAATGGCGTTGCGTTGCATGTGCGTCTATGCAAAAGAGCTCAAGCGCCTTGAAGGGGAAAATGGGGGATGAAACCTGGAAAAATCCCGCTTCTTGAGCCGCCCGGTATACGACTTGTTGACAACTTCAAAAACAGAGATACCGCATAAGTTGTCAACTTTCGGCGCTCCTCGCCCCGCGCGTAGATATAAGAATCGTCCGGAATAAAAACCGGAGAGCAATGAACAGCCGATTTTTCTATAAGGGCGGGTTTTCCGGCTATTTTACCATATGCAACTATACTTGCGTATAGTAATTCTATTTTGTATAATGACCGCATGATAAAAAGAAGATACTGGCTTAATCTCATCGAGGGTTTGTGGAAAGAGCGCTCTGTTCTGCTTCTATCGGGTGTCCGCCGCGCGGGCAAAACGGTTTTATCGCGGACATTGCGCGACGTTGACTATTATGATTGCGAATTACCCAGAATCCGCGGACTGATGGCGGACCCGGAAGAGTTTCTGGAAAAGAGAAAAGGAAAGCGCGTCGTTCTCGACGAGATTCATCGTCTCGACAATCCGTCGGAGTTGCTGAAAATCGCGGCGGATCACTACCCCGGAACAAAAATCCTCGCTACCGGTTCTTCCGCAATAGGCGCCTCGGCAAAATTCAGAGACACTTTGACAGGCAGAAAAGCCCAGATTTGGCTTACCCCGCTTGTTTCGGACGATTTGAGAGATTTCAGGAAGACCAATCTGGCGCACAGGTTTCTTTTCGGCGGTTTGCCTCCGCTTTTCTTAAGCAAAAAACTTCCCGAGAAATATTTCCAGGAATGGATCGACGCATACTGGGCCAAAGACATTCAGGAACTTTTCCGTCTGGAGCGGCGGAGTTCGTTCCAGAAGTTTCTTGAGTTGCTGATGGTTCAGAGCGGCGGGATATTCGAGGCTAGCAAATTCGCGGCGCCTTGCGGCGTGAGCCATACCACCATTGCCAATTATCTGAGAGTTCTTGAGGAAACCTATGTCGCCCATGTGCTCAAACCCTACAGCACATATAAAAATACCGAAATCGTCGCCGCGCCCAAAGTGTATATGTTCGACACGGGATTTGTCTCGTATTACCGCGGCTGGCACGACTTGAATCCCAAACATACCGGCCAGATGTGGGAACACTTCGTTCTCAACGAACTTTACGCGCATATGCAGTCGAGACAGATTCGTTACTGGAGGGACAAGCAGGGTCACGAAGTCGGTTTTATCGTGGAAAGAAGAGGTCGCGCGCCCGTTGCCGTGGAAGCTAAGTGGTCGCAGGATAACTGCGATCTGTCGGGATTAAGAGTATTTTTGCGGCAGTATCCGGCGGCCAAGGCGTATGTCGTCGCCAACGATATCGTGAAGTCGGCTGTCAAAAAGATGGACAAAATAAAAGTGACTTTTACCGGCCTCGGAGGTCTTTTGACGGCTTTTCGACGCAGTATATAATAGGTGTGGGGGCTTCGACATTAGAGCAAGCGACCTTCGGTGATAGCCATTCAGGGTAAACTTTGCGGGATGGTGGAGATGATAACAGGGGTGGCGAAACTCCGCAAAAATCGCGCCCGATCTCACCGATACTGAACAAACCGCCGCCCAAAAGTATACCCGGGTGTACTTTTTGGGGGAGGCAGATTATATAAAACCCCGGTTATCGTTTGAAAGCGGCGGCGGTGTCGTTTGCGACCGGCGGGCTTTCCGCGTCCCCGAGCCGCCGGCTTATTTCTTCGCGCTCGCTCAAACTTAACCGGCGATATTTTCGGGTGTTCATTTCTAACGCCCTCCTTCGGCAGTTGCCGCCAAGCAGTTTCCCCGCGGCGGCTTATACTACCAAAGTGTTGCGTTAGATTATTGAGGCCAATTTATATTCGCCGATAGGCAAATAAAGGCCCGCGCCGGGATAAAAAAATAAGAGACCTGTGCCCCCCCACAGCGGCGGATACCGAACATGGCCGGAGCAAAAAAAGAAAAACCGTCGCGAAAAATGCCGGGAGTTTCATAAATTGGGCGATTATTACGGTGAAATATTTGGGGTGGCTAACGGGAGTCGAACCCGCAACATCTGGATCCACAGTCCAGTGCTCTAACCATTGAGCTATAGCCACCGTCGAACTTATAGCGCCGTTTGGCGCATACAAAAGAGCGCGCCCAGCAGGAATCGAACCTGCAACCCTCTGCTTAGAAGGCAGATGCTCTATCCGTTGAGCTATGGGCGCTCGACGACATTTTACAAAATAGGGTGGATTATTTCAAAAGGCGGGATGCCGTTGCGCTCGGTTTGGTTTTTCAACAATCGTTGCAAAATGCGGCATTGCCATCTATTCGCGCTCCGCGCTCGGAGCAGAATTTAATTTTACCTGTAGTTTCTCACCGCTATCTACGCAGAAATTTCCTTTTTGGACTTTGTCGGATTCACATTGAGGGCAGTAAAGCGTTTCTTGAGCGGAGACAATGCCCGTCAAATAGACCGTCAAAAATAAAAACACCGGCATAAAAAAGCGCGTCCTCTTTTTTCGAGGCATAAACCCTCCATTCCGTTTTCCCCGCGCGAAATATGATACAAAATCTCCCCCGAGTCAAGCCGATATCCGGTTGAATCTTTTTGTATAATATCGTCCTATGCGACACAATAAACTGCAGTACCTGATTACCGTCGGGCTTGAACTGTCCGAAATCCGCGACGAGGACGTTCTGCTCGACAAAGTCCTTCGCGCCGCGCGGTATTTCTTTGCGGCTGACGCCGGCTCAATTTACATAAAAGAAAAAAACTCTCTGCTTTTTAGATGCGCTCAGAACGACACGCTCTCGTCGCGCTTGCCGCCGGGCCGCAAACTCGGCATCACTACTTTTTCTCTGGACATCAACGACAAATCGGTCGCGGGCTATGTCGCCTCGACGGGCGAACCTCTCAATATACCCGACGTTTACGCCATCTCGCCGTCGGCGCCCTACTCTTTCGGCAAGAACTACGACACAATTTCGGATTATCACACCGAGTCGGTTTTGACGGCGCCGCTTAAAACCAGCCGCGACAGAATCATCGGCGTTATTCAGCTCATCAATGCCAAAAATGCGTCGGGGAAGACGATAGAATTCGCGCCGTCCGACGAGCCGTTTGTGAGGCATTTTGCCAACATAGCGGCCGCGGCCATCGAGCGCGCGCAGCTTATCCGCACGACTATTTTAAGAATGATAAGTATGGCCGAACTCAGAGACCCCACTGAGACGGCCACGCACGTAAACCGCGTCGGCGCGTATTCAATGGAGATATACGAAGCGTGGGCGAGAGTCAAAGGGGTTGCGCCGTCTGAAATTGAGCGCAACAAGGACACGCTCAGGCTGGCCGCGATGCTTCACGATGTCGGCAAAATAGCGGTTTCCGACGTCATACTTAAAAAGCCCGCCAAGCTTACCGACGAGGAATTTTCGAAGATAAAAAGTCATTCCGAGGCGGGCGCGCGGCTTTTCGACGACTGCGACACGGAGATGGAGGTCATGTCGCGCGATATCGCGCTGTGCCATCACGAGCGCTGGGATGGAAAAGGTTACCCGAAGGGTTTGAAGGGAGAGGAAATACCGTCGGCGGCCAGGGTAGTGGCCGTCGCGGACGTTTACGACGCGCTTTCGACCCGCAGGGCATACAAGGAAGCATTCGATGAAAAAAAATCGCTTGATATAATCAGGGATGGGGCAGGCTCGCACTTCGACCCGTCGCTCGTTGAAGTATTTCTGGAGAACTTCGACAACATCAGGCAGATAGCAGACCGCTACAAGGGATAAAAAATCAAATAATCAGCATCGCGTCGCCGTAAGAAAAAAACCGGTATCTTTCCTTTATCGCCCGACGGTAGGCCTCGAAAAGCAAATCCTTCCCGCAGAATGCCGCGGCCAGAAACAGCGGTGTAGAGCGCGGCAGATGGAAGTTGGTCAAAAGCCGTCCGACCGTCTTAAAACTGTAACCCGGATAAATATAAAGGGACGTCGCTCCTTCGCCGGCTCTCACTCCGCGATGCTTGTCGGCGAGCGTCTCTATCGTCCTTGCGCTGGTGGTCCCGACGGCAGCTATCGTCGCGCCCGATGCCGCCGCGCGATTTATTTTGGCGGCCTCTCCGTCGCTTAGAGAAAATCTTTCCGGCAGCATTTTGTGCGCGTCAATCATCGGAGATTTCACGCTCTTGAACGTGCCCAGTCCCACGTGCAGCACGACCCGCGCGATGTCTATTCCCCGACCTTCCAAATCTTTCAGTATATCGTCGGTGAAATGAAGACCCGCCGTGGGCGCCGCGATGGAGCCGTCGCTTTGGGCGTATACCGTTTGGTAGCGCTTTCGGTCTTCGTTTATGGTTTCTTCGTCGGCGTTCTTCCTTTTGATGTAATGGGGAAGAGGCATTATGCCGTATTTTTCGATGAGCGTTTTTGCCTCGACGCCGTCGGGAAATATTATTTCCTTCGCGCCCGAATCGTCCTTATGTCCAACCAGAGTTTTAGTGCCGTCGTCGAAGAAAATGCTTTCTCCTTCGGCCAGCGAGGGTTTGATAAGCGCCTTATCGCCGTCGGCGATGAATAGAACCTCCACCCTGCCGCCGGTCTTTTTGCGCCCGAACACCCTGACCGGCATGACCTTGGTGGCGTTGATGACGAGGCAATCGCCGGCCTTGAAGTAATCCGCAAAGTCCGCAAAAGTTCTGTGACGGATATTTGAGGTTTTGCGCTCGACTATCATAAGCCTTGCCGCGTCTCTGGTCTTGGCGGGGCGCTGGGCTATGAGTTCTTCGGGAAGAGCGAAGTCGTAATCGGATACTTTGAGCATTTTGGAATGTATGATTTACCGACGGAGATTAGTTCGATGACAGGAGACGCATCACGAGCCGCATATCTTCCCAGCAGATTTTTTTCAAGGAAGGATTTCTTAAAAGCGCCGCCGGATGATAAGTCGGCACTATCTTCATTTCGTGTCCGCCGACCTTAAAGTCAAACACATTCCCGCGAAGTTTTCCTATTGTATCGTCGGAACGAAGCATGCCCTTAGCCGCAGTTGAGCCGAGCGCGCACACTACGCGCGGACGGATTATCTTGAGCTGCTCCTCCAGAATAGGCATACAGCCGGCCATCTCATCTATCGTCGGAGGGCGGTCATTGCCGCGCTTGTCGGGGTTCGTCGGGTCTATCATCGGATGACATTTGGCGATGTTCGCTATGTAAACATCCTCGCGAGAGAGTTTCATCGCCGCGATTATCTTGTTCAAGAGTTGCCCCGCTCGGCCCACGAAGGGCTCGCCCTTGTGGTCTTCGTCGAATCCCGGGCCCTCCCCGACGAATATGAGCGGCGAGTCCGGGTTTCCGACGCCGAACACGAAGTTGAGGCGGGCATTGCCGAGAGGACACTTTCGGCAGTTTTTGTTTTTTTTGAAAAGTTCGGCCAGCGCGCGGGCCTTGTCGGGGGAGACTTTCGAGGATGCGGGCTTGCCCTTGACGGCTTGACGGCCGCAAAAATCATCCACGCCCCAGAGCGCTTCGTCGTTGATGTGCGATTTCAGGAGTTTCTTTCCGACCATAATTTAACAGCCTCGTTCGCCAGACGTCCGGCGAGTTTTCGCTTTGATATATTATTAAAAACCGCGACCCGTCCGTCGGCGAATATAATGGCGCCGCCGGACATTGGCGATTCCATCGCTCCGAGAGCGTTTGCGACGACGGCGTCGCATTTTTTTGTTTTTAGTTTGCGACGCGCATCGGCAATCAGCCGTCGGCGGCTTTCCAGCGCGAAGCCTATAATTACGGGGCGCTTGCCGCGCGGGAACTTCATCTCCCCGACGGCTTTGAGTATGTCCGTCGAGGGTTTAAGTTTTAGCGTCAAACCGCGACTTCGCTTTTTGATTTTTCCCGACGCGCGTTTGGCGATGGTGTAATCGGCCACGGCCGCGGCCGCTACGAATATGTCGCGCCGCCGGACGAGTTTTTTTACCGCGCCCATCATTTGGGCGGCGGAAACGACGCGCGTTATCGCGGCCTTACGCGGGAAACGCTCCGGGCACGGCCCGGCCACTACCGCGACGGGAGATTTTTTTCTAAGAAACGCCGCCGAGAGTTCCGCGCCCATCGTTCCCGACGAAGCGTTTGAAATAAACCTGACGGAGTCCAGATACTCCCTCGTCGGGCCGGCGGTTATTAGCACGGACGGTCTCGAAGGTTTTCTTGCCTCGCACCGGAGGGATACCCCCGCGATGGTCGAGCGTGCGGGATTTTTCACTGTTTGCCGAGCGAAGTTTTTACCGCGGAAAGGATTTTTTCAAGGTTGGCCAAACGTCCGTCGCCTTCGTCGCCGCAGGCCAGTTCGCCTTTTTCGGGGGGGATTATGACGGCGCCGCGCTTTTTTAGCCGCTCGGCGTTTTCTTTTGTCGCGGGATGGCTCCACATCGCCGAGTTCATTGCCGGCGCGAACATTACCGGACAACGCGCCGAAATCACCGTGGCTGAGAGCAAATCTTCACATCTCCCTGAGGATATTCTGGCAAGGGCGTCGCAGGTGGCTGGCGCGACGAGAATTATGTCGGCCCATTTGGAGAGCGATATGTGGAAGTCGTCATAATCGTCGGAAAACATTTCCGAGTATACGCGGTTGCGGCTCAGTGTTTTCAATGTCTCAGCAGTTACGAAGCGCGCGCCCGCGTCCGTCAGAACGCATTTGACGTCGAAGCCTTCTTTGACCAGAATCCTGACGAGGGACGGAGCCTTATAGGCCGCTATCGAGCCCGTGATTCCGAGAAGAATGTTTTTCTTTTTCACGCCGATTTTTTTCGCCGCACCTGATTTATAAGATGCGGTTTGTTACTTTTTCGTCTTCGCTTTTTTGCCGACGGAAGTTTTTTTGTCTCCCGTGTCGTCTTTTTCGACGGGTTTGGACTCGGTTTTGACGCCAGCCGCCGGCGCCGATGCCGCGGCGGGAATGACTTCCATCGGCTTGTCGCCGTCGGCAAGATGCTTTTTGTGCGCCGCCATTATGTCCGCCGGTTCGACCGCTCCGGAGAGGATATCGTCAAGAGATTTTTTGATAATCTGCGGCACGTGCCACCCGGAAAGTTCATGGGAGCGCTTAAGAGCGTTCACGTGCGCCGACGCGAGTCTCACGAGGTCGTATTTTGATTTGGCCGCGTCGAGTAGTTTCGAGTCCACGGCTCCTGCGGTTTTTT
>JASEHK010000290.1 GCA_030018875.1 Endomicrobiia bacterium
TGCGCTCGCGGCGAAGCATTTTAAGCATTTGCTTTTTTAGTTCGCCGCGCGGATAAACGTAAAGATACGTGTATATCGCCTCGTGGGAGATTCTCATAGTTTCATCGCTATGATACTCTTTTTCGAGGTTTCGCTCAATTTGTTCGGGCGACCAGCGCAGTTTCAATTTGCGCCTGACGTATCGCCAAAGTCTCGGATTGAGGCGAAGTTTGCGTTTGCCGCTCCGTCGGCGGCAAGCATTGCGCTCGGCCCTTCGCTGGGAACGCGCGGCGCGATATGTCCAGCGGTTCATGCTCCCGCGGTTTACTTCGCGGCTTATCGCGCTTGCGGATCTTTTAAGCGATGCGGCGATGTTTCTGAAACTGTGTCTCTGCGCGAGCCGCCGGCTTATTTCTTCGCGCTCGCTTAAGTCCAGCCGGCGATATTTTCGGGTGTTCATTTCTAACGCCCTCCTTCGGCAGTTGCCGCCAAGCAGTTTCCCCGCGGCGGCTTATACTACCAAAGTGTTGCGTTAGATTATTGAGGCCAATTAATCTGCCTCCCCCAAAAAGTATACCAGGGTGTACTTTTGGGCAGCGGGACCTCCATAATTTACTCAATGTGTTGAGTAATTTTGCTCAATGGGGCGAGTAGAACGAGGCGGGGGTGTCGGTTGTTTACAACTTATGGCGGGTTTCAGTTTTTGAAGTTGTCAACAAGTCGTCAACTTCGGGGCGGCGGCGGCTCTGACTTGGCCATTTTAATCATAGTCTCGACGTTTTCCCCGGCATTTAAGTAATCCACCGCTACACCGGAATGAGACGACGGCCACACTCTGAATATCTCGTCGGCGAAGGCCTGACCTATCGTCGAAACGCCTTTGAAATCGAGCGTTATTCTTTTGAAATCCTCAAGCCCGCACAAAAGCCGCCGCGCTTGGGAGCGGGAGACATATTCGACGCCGCGGTCATAGAGTTTCACGGCCACCAGTGTTTTGTCAAAACGATAATTTTCGTCGGTGTGCCGCCTGAATATCTCCGACACGCGCACCGGGTTTTTGAGCCCGGTTTCAAAGACGACCTTTGTGCCCTTTTCAAAAGCGGTGTCTTTTACGGCTATGTCGTTTAAGTCGTTGTCGTAAATTATGGATTTGCCGGAACTTTTTACGCTGAAACGTCTCGCCGTTTTCGACGTGAAAAATATGCCCTCCCCGCTGTGCCGGTCCGGCATAGTCGTCTGCTTGCCTTTGAGCAGATCCTGGACAGCGTCCATTAAGGCGGACAGTTTCTTCTTTTTCATTATGTTCCTGAATATTCCCACGCCGCGGTCGGTGACCACAAACCGGACGACGCCGGCGGCGCGGCGCACAATGACGTCTATCTTTTGCGAACCGGAATGCTCTATGGCGTTGTTGAGCATTTCAGTAAATGCGTAGTCGAGTATTTCGGCGATGTTTTTCGGCAGGCCGGCGAAAATGCCGCTGTCTTTTTTTATCTCGCGCAGCGCCTCGTCTTCCCTGAGTTTGCCATTGTTATTCAATATACGGTGGATACCGAGCATCTCGCCGCTTTTTTTGACTAACGCCGCAACCTTGGCCGCGTCTAT
>JASEHK010000291.1 GCA_030018875.1 Endomicrobiia bacterium
TGATGGTTCTCTTCCTTATTCTTTATTCATTCACTTTCAATCAGAACTCTTCGAGTTACGAAAAGGTGCTCACGCAATTACAGAGCGAGTTCACCCAACTCGACAAAAAGGCCCAGAAGAAGTTCGAGGCCAAGCAGAAGGAAAGCGAGGCCGCCGCCGAGATAGCCGATTATCTGTCGGAAAAAGGCCTCGACAAACTCGCCAACGTGGACGTAAACGCCCAGCGCATAAGGATACAGTTGGCCACCCCCGTTCTGTTTGATTCCGGCGCCGCGGAGCTTAAGATGGATGCCGCTTCCATCCTGAACGAAATAGCCGATATGCTCAAGAAAGTTCCCAATAAAGTTATCGTCGAGGGCCACACCGACAACATACCCATAAGCACTTCAAAATACGCCAACAACTGGGAGCTTTCCGTGGACAGAGCCATAAACGTCATAAACTATATGAAGACGATAGGCCTTCCTCCGGAGAGATTCGCCGCCGCCGGATACGGAGAGTTTCAGCCGGTAACTGCCAACGACACCCTCGAAGGCCGCTCGAAAAATCGTCGGATAGAATTTATAATAGTAAGAACTTAACGCCTTTATGCGACTTCGCCGTTCTTTGTCAATATATGTTATTGCGCCCGCGTGGCTCGTTAAGTCCCGCCTCGAACACTACGGAGCAGTGAAAAATATTCAGAAATTAGGTTTCCGCGTCCTGAATCCGGGGTTCCGCTCGCGTCCGCTCGATGCCGACGGAAAAGCCGCCGAAATAGAGAAGGCCTTCCGCGATAAGCGCGCCGACATAGCGCTCTCGTTGAGAGGCGGATACGGCTCCATGAAAATCCTGCCCCGCCTTGATTTCGCCGCGCTCAAAAAACGCCCCAAGATTCTGGCCGGTTTCAGCGATTTGTCGGCGCTGTTGAATCCCGTATTCGAGAAAACGGGAATAGTCGGGCTGCACTCGCCGATGCTCTGGAATTTTTCTAATCCCCGCCCTGCCGCAGTGCGCTCTTTCCTGAACGCCTTATGCGGATTCCCGCAAAAAAATCTTTTGGCCGGCGCCCGTGTCGAAACTCTCTCTCCCGGCCGCGCCCAGGGAATTTTGAAAGGGGGAAATCTCGTAACTTTAAGCGCTCTCATCGGTACGCCGTGGGAGACCGATACGCGCGGCGCGGTGGTATTTCTTGAAGACGTTGACGAAAAAATACACGAGATAGACAGGTGCCTGACACAGTGGGCGCTCGCCGGAAAATTCAACGGCGTCAGAGGGCTCGTGCTCGGTGATTTCAGGGGCGCAAACACCCGCGACGTCTTCGCGATAATCCGTTCGCTCGCCAAGATTTCTTTCCCGGTCATATATTGCCCCGCCGTCGGACATGTTCCCGGCAAAATCACTTTTCCCGTCGGAGCGCGCGTGAAACTTGAGGCCAAAGCCGGCGCAAAGAACGCAAATCTGACGATATTGTCCCTCGACGGTTATCCTCCGGTCAAAAACGATATTTATATTTCGAAGAGACTTTTTCTCCGTCGAAAACTTCCGGCCGCCGCAAAAACGACCGCGCGCAATAATATATGAACGCTCTTTTTGTAATCAT
>JASEHK010000292.1 GCA_030018875.1 Endomicrobiia bacterium
CCTGCCCTCGAATGTCTTTATCGGGGGCCTGCCCTCGAATGTCTTTATCGGGGGTCGTTATCGGGAATCTACTATAACCTTGATTCTGGATTCCTCCCGCCAAGGCGGGACGGGAATGACATTGCGAAGGTTTTTTAATTGATACTATTTGGCAAAACTGGTATCAAACTTTCTTCTTTCTATTATGTAATCTATTTCGTCGGAGAGTTCTTTGTTGCCGGATTTTATCGTCAGAAAATCGTTTTTAAGCAGGACGAAAATCTCGCATGGCGCAAGCGTCCCGACGGTGGCCGTCGCGGGTTCGTCGGAAACAAGAGACATCTCGCCGAAAAAGTCCCCTTCTTTGAGCGCGGCCAGCCGGGCGCTCCCAAACCATCCCTTTTTCTTTGTGACTTCGCACTCGCCGGATTTTATAATGTAAAGCGCTCCGCCCGAGACGCCCTCCTTGATGATGGCCTTGCCCTTCGGATAGGAATACGCCCTGAATTTCTCGACGACGCTATCTATATTATCAAGCGTTACTTTGGAAAAAAAATTGACTTTCCTTAAGTTTTTGAAAAGCCAAGCCACTTCTTCCTGCGTAAGAGTTCTGGGCATTTTGCCTCCTATGGCAAAAGTAAAAAGGTGAAA
The DNA here is from genome assembly GCA_030018875.1 of Endomicrobiia bacterium. GTDB lineage: Bacteria > Elusimicrobiota > Endomicrobiia > PHAN01 > PHAN01 > PHAN01. The sequence goes on from JASEHK010000292.1 coordinate 631, forward strand.
AGGTTACAAGGTGACAGGGCGATAAAATAACTTTATTACCTTTTTACCTTATCACCTTTTTACTTTGTTACCCTGTTACTTCGTCACCTTATTGCCTTTTTTATCGCGCGGACGACCGAAGAGCGAAAATCCACCCCCAAATGTCATTCCCGCGCCACCGCTACAGCGGGGTCCCGCCAAAGGCGGTGAAAAGCGGGCATCTACTATAACTTTTAAACTCTGGATTCCCGTTTACACGGGAATGACAACAGCGCAAAAAGCCATTCATTCAACTTTGCTTATAACCTTTGTCACCCGCTTGAGAGCCGCCGATAATTTTTTACGGTTCCCGTCGTTTCTTATGATGATGTCGGCCATGGCGGCTTTGCGCGCCTGCGGCAGATGCGCGCGTATCATTCCGACGGCCGTGCGACGAGAAATTCCCTTTGAGGCCAGCCGCCCCATAATAAGCCGACGGGGCGATATTATCGTTACAATTGTATTAAACAACTTTGAGAGTTTTTTTTCAAAAAGGAGCGGGACTTCGGCGGCGAACGGCTCCAGGCGGCGGCGCGCGCGGCAAACTTGACGCTGTAATTCTTTTATAATCCCGGGATGCACAATGCGCTCAAGGGCGCGACGTTTTTTCTCGTCGGAGAATACCGCGCGGGCTATCCGGCGGCGGGAGGTCGTGCCGAATATTTTTTTTATGCTCCGGCGAGCGCGAGGCCGCGCGAACTCTATTCGAGCGATATCGTCCGCGGATGCGACGCGGAAACCCGCGCGGGCAAAGACCTTAAGCGCGGTTGACTTGCCCGATGCGGGCAGTCCGGTTATTCCAACAATCGGGATTTTCGCGGTATTGTTTTTTGCAGCCATATATTATTTAATGTCATTCCCGTGTAAACGGGAATCCAGACGCCGTTCCGGCGAAAGCAATGATTGTCAAACCCAGATAGAA
>JASEHK010000293.1 GCA_030018875.1 Endomicrobiia bacterium
ATCCGCCTATGTTTACGTCCGTCGAACCGGCGTTATATATTTCCACGAACTCGTCGCCGGAACCGCTCGGACCTTTAGAGGCGAACTGGCTTATAACCACGTAATCCGACCCGCTCAAAGTTCTGGTGGAGACCGTCGTGTAAACGCTCGTCAATTCACGGCTGTTATACGCCCAGAGCCGGAACCAATATGTCGTTGAATGTCTCAACCCCGTGATGTCGAACCGATTGGAAAGATGCTCGTCGGCAAAAGCCGCCGCGGTCGTAATTGACGATGTGAAATCGTCGTCGGAATAAGATAGGCCGTATCTTGTGTCGGCAGGATTGCCGTTCTTGTCGAAAATTATAGATACAGCGTCGTGTATGACTTCCACGAAGTATGGATTGGCCGGCTGCCGCGCCAGAGTGGCCAGTGTGGCGAGGGTCGAAGGCGGAGAGTCCCCGACGGAATTGTACGCCACGGCGTAGGCCGAGTAAGTGGCATTGACGGCAAGGCCGCTTTGGAGCCAGTAAGTCGCCGGGCCGATAATTTGCGCCACGAGCCCGCCGGTTCCGGTGAATATCTTATATCCGTCGAGGGCGCTGGACGCTTGCGTCCATGTCCATTTTATGCTTGCGCTTGAGACCGCGGTTCCGGCAAAATTGAGCGGGGGTGAGGGTTCGGTGAGGAGCGGATAACTCGTGACAGGCCCGAGTAAACCGCTGGCAAGAACTGTGGGCAAGCTGTCCAGGGTTCTTATGAAGAAATAGTAGGTGGCGCTTTCGTCTATGTCGAGCGGCGCGGTTGTGCCGGGGTGCAATATCTGGGCGACGATGTCGGTTTCAGCCGGCGCCGCTCCGGCGGCGGTGGAATAGAGCACATATTTCCAGATGTCGTCTATGCTCTGAACGGGATGAGCCCAGACCAAATCCACCGACGAAAGCGACGAGCGATAAATTGCAAACGCCGATGGAACCGCAGGGGGCAAGTCCTGCGCCCATGTAGTCGCGCCGACGGACATCGCCGATATATTGCCGACTTCGTCATATGCCCATATTCTGAAATAGTAGGTAACGGCGGGCTCAAGTCCGCTTATGACTCGGGACACGTTCCGACCGGGTGCGGCGCCATTTGTAGAAACCCACACCGACGCGCCCGCCGTGGACCACGAAAGCGAGTACGTCGAGTGCGCAATCGCGTAAAGTCCGTCGAGCGCGCTCCGGTAGCCGTCGTCGCCGACGGCGGTCCAAACGAGACGGATTTCGCCGTCGAGTGCCCACGGGGCGGCGACAATAGCCGTAACAGCGCCGGGGGGCGTATCGTCGTTGGCGCGACCTTTGGTGGGATTGGTGAATACCTTAAAGTCATCTCGCGCAACGTCTATATTGTCCGTGTCAAGAGAATATACGTCCCTGCCGAAAGAACGTCCGGCTCTGCCCGAAGACCAATCGAATGCCCATGTAATGCCGATATCGGAGGGCGACCACTGGTGGTAGGCGACGGCCTCCGGCCAGATCTTGCTCCAATCAACGACATCGCCCGATGTGTAGGCCACAAAATCTATTATATTGCCGGCATTGTCCCT
>JASEHK010000294.1 GCA_030018875.1 Endomicrobiia bacterium
CTTAAAGAAGAAAAAAAGCCCGACGCCGTCATAGAAAAAATCCTTCCCGGCAAGCTCGACAAGTTCTATTCTCAGGTCTGCTTGCTGGAGCAGCCCCACATCAGGGAAGCGTCCGGCAAGACAAAGGTCAAAGACCTCATAACCGAGGCCGTTGCGAAGATCGGCGAGAATATCGTCGTCAAAAAGTTCGCGCGGTTTGGTCTCGGCGAGGAATGATATATATCGCCGCCCACCACGAATGAAACTCACACGCATACTCCTTAAACTTTCCGGCGAGACGCTTTCAGGAAAATCCGGTCCGATGGACACTGACGCCATCGCGCTCGTCGTTTCCGAAATTAAGGCCGCCGCCTCGGTTGTAAGTATGGCGGTGGTGGTAGGCGGGGGGAACATTTGGCGCGGCCGCCAGAGACAGTCCGCGATAGAGCGCGTCGCCGCGGATTACATAGGAATGTACGCCACCGTCGTCAACGCCCTGGCGCTAAAAGAAGCGCTCTCTTCGGCAGGGGTCGCATCCGCCGCGGTTTCAGCCATCTCCGACGGCCCGTCGCTTGAAAGCGACTCGCCCGACAATGTCCGCCGCCTTCTCTGCGAAGGCAAGGTAGTGATATTCGCCGGCGGCACAGGAAGACCCTTTTTTACGACGGACACAGCCGCCGCTTCAAGGGCGCTTGAAATAGGCGCCGACCTTCTTGTGAAGGCAACTCAGGTTGACGGCGTGTATGATTCCGACCCTTGCAAAAACCCGTCCGCAAAAAAATACGACAAAATTACTTTCGACGAGGCCATAGCAAAAGGCCTGGGCATAATGGATGCCGCCGCCTTTGCTTTGTGCCGCGAAAGCAATCTTAATGTGCTCGTGTACGATTTTGCCCGACGGGGCGGTCTTTCCGAGATAGCGTCGGGCAAAAAAATCGGCACGCTGGTCGCCGTCGAGACCTAAAAAAGAATGAAAAGATAAACATAAGAGGAAAACATGGATACCAAACAGGTAATCACTCATTGCGAAGAACTGATGAAAAAAACCGTGGAGAAGTTCCGCGCCGACCTCGGCCAAGTGCGCACCGGCAGGGCATCGGCCTCGATATTAGACGCCGTCAAAGTCGAATCGTACGGTTCCCTTATGAGCATAAATCAGTTAGCCTCGGTATCCATACCGGAGGCGCGAACCATCGAAATAAGGCCGTGGGACGTATCGCAAATAAGCGCGATAGAAAAGGCCATCCTTAAATCCGATATCGGTATAACTCCGCAAAACGACGGCAAAGCCATACGTCTGTCGCTCCCGCCGCTTACACAGGAGCGAAGAGCCGAACTCGTAAAATCGGCGCACAAACTCGCCGAGGACTTTCGCGTGGCTGTAAGAAATGAAAGACGCGATGCCATCGAAAAATCCAAAAAACTCGAAAAAGACAACTCGCTTGCGGAAGACGCGCGCAAGAAACTCGACTCCGACATCCAGAAACTCACCGACGCCTACATAAAAAAGATAGACGAATTCCTGGCCGTCAAAGAAAAAGAAATCAAGGATTAGTGTAAGGCAGGAT
>JASEHK010000295.1 GCA_030018875.1 Endomicrobiia bacterium
GCATAAAAGGCCGATGGTTCAACGCGAGATAATGGACAAACTGCCGGTAGTTATCCTATTGGGTCCCCCCGGCGCCGGGAAAGGCACTCAAGCCGAGCGACTCGTCAAAGGCTTCGGTCTCTCGCATGTCTCCACCGGAGAGATATTCAGGGCGGAGCTTAAAAACGCCACTCCCTTGGGAGAAAAGATTAAGAAAGTGATGGCCACCGGCGGCCTCGTGTCCGACGATATCGTCCTTGAAGTCGTGGAGTCCTACATAAAGAAAAACGCGGACTCGAATTTCCTTTTCGACGGCTTCCCGCGCACGGTGCCTCAGGCCGAAGGGCTCGATAAGATTTTGGCGTCGGCATTCAGAGATTTGACGGCGGTTGTATATGTGAACGTTCCTGACGCCGAGGTTGTAAGGCGGCTGTCGGGCAGACGTTCGTGCAAATCGTGCGGCTCCATACACAATGTAGCCACCGGGCCGTTCCCGTCCGAGGGTGGAAAATGTTCGCGTTGCGGCGGCGATATCGTCGAGCGCGCCGACGACAAAGAGTCCGTTGTGAAGGAGCGCCTGAGCGTTTATAGGATGCAGACCGCCCCCTTGATAGATTATTATTCGCTCATCGCGCCTAAAAAGTTCATTGAAACCGACGGTTCGGCTCCCATAGACGAGGTCTATGGCGCGATAAAGGCCGCCGTAAAAAATCGTCTTGCCGTCGGCCGGTAGGCCCGGTATGTCGAAGCTCATAGAGCTTAAATCGCCGGCCGAGCTCGAAACTTTAAGAGAGAGCGCGCGACTCGCCTCGACGGTTCTCTCTCGTGTGGCCTCGCTTTTGGACGATGGCCTCGCGACTTACGACTTGGAAATAGCCGCCCGACGGGAAATTGAGGCATTGGGGGCATCGCCGGCTTTCTTGGGATACCGCGGGTATCCCGCGGCTCTTTGCGTTTCCTTAAACGACGAACTCGTGCACGGCATCCCGTCGAGAAAACGCAAGATTCGCGCGGGCGACATAGTAACGCTTGACTTGGGAGTGATACACAGAGGATTTTTCGGAGACGTAGCCGCGACATTTCCCGTCGGCAAAGTCTCCGCCGCCGCCCAGCGGCTTATTAAGGCCGGAAAAGATTCTTTCGCGCCGGCTATCATCGAAAACTTGCGGGCCGGTAAGCGGCTCGGCGATCTTTCAGGCGCTCTCGAGCGCCACATAATATCGAGGGGCTTTTCGGTAGTGCGGGATTATGTGGGTCACGGCATAGGCCGTCGCCTGCACGAAGAGCCGGCGATACCCAACTTCGGAGAGCGCGGACTCGGACCGATTTTAAAAGAGGGCATGGTTCTTGCCGTCGAGCCGATGATGTGCGAAGGCTCATCGGCGCTCAATCTCGACGCCGACGGCTGGACGGCGCGGACCTCGGACGGCAAGTTATCTTGCCACTTCGAGCATATGATTATAGTCGGCGCTGCCCCTGAGATAATAACTTTCTGGGGGGACAAAATATGAAAAAAGAAGAAAAGATTATAGTAGAGGGAAGGGTTCTTG
>JASEHK010000296.1 GCA_030018875.1 Endomicrobiia bacterium
CGATCGGGGATTTCCCTCGATTTCACCAAGTCGCCGGTAATGGCGATATATAAACCTTTCATAATCTCTGTTATATTCCCGCCACTCTTTCAATTTCCTGACGACTTTTTTGTATTTTCGGGCGTTGTCTTGTTTTTTTGATGTAAATTCAACGGAACCCTTTTTGGGAACAAACGAAAACTTTCATTTTATGCTCCGCGCGACAAACACCCGTGTGACGCTCATTTATTTTTGACCCTTTTTCTCGTCTGCTCGTATTTAAGCGTCATCGTGGTCATATCAGTCGCGGAGGACGGCCCGAAATACTGAATTGGCCCGGGGTAAATATATCTTTCCGTCATCGCCCATTCGTCGCGGTTTTTAAGCAACGCTTTAAATGGCTCGCCTTCAAGTTTCACCAATGCTTTTTTAATAACCGGCTTTTCCTTGCCCTTTCTTCTTTCGATATTCATCATTGTCGTCAGTGGCACTCCGCCGGCGATCCACTCCGATGGTTTTCCGACGAGTTTCCGCACGGACGACATATACCCAGTAAGGCCGTTTAAGGCCAGCGCCGCGGCGTTGTATCCCAGCGCGTATGTGTAGTTTGCGTCGAAGTTCGACGGCGCTCCGCAGCGGCCTTCGTAGCCGAAGAAATGAGTTATGGCGGAGAATTTTCCCGCGTAGGCGCCGCTATTTTTCATTTCCGAAAGTCGGACTTTGAGCATTTCGATGAGAAGTTTTTCCGTCTCAATCTGCGACACCTGCACGTTTCCGTGCGGGTCCCTGTCGATGAGAAGCTGGGATGCTATAAGCGGCGGCAGGGACTTTATGAGAGATGCCATATTTTCGGGAAGGCGCGAACAGACGAAATTCTTTTTTTCGTCGGTCGAGAGTATCGCGTTGACGGTGGATTCGTTTTCGGCCATAACGTCGTTGAGGGCGGATATGAGTTCCTTCATCTCCGGGATGAACTCGACCAGCCCCTCGGGTATGAGGAGCACGCCAAAGTTTTTCTTGGCCTCGGCGCGTTTGGCGATAATATCGGCAATGCCCTCGACGACTTGGGAAAGTGTCATCTTTTGGGCGAGGACTTCCTCGCCGATGAGCGTTATATTCGGATGCGTTTTAAGCGCGACCTCAAGGGTAATGTGCGAAGCGCTTCTTCCCATCAGACGTATGAAATGCCAATATTTTCTGGCCGAGTTGACGTCGCGGCAGATATTGCCGACGAGTTCCGAATATATTTTCGTCGTGGTGTCGAATCCGAAAGACGTCTCGACCCACTCGTTTTTCAGGTCGCCGTCTATGGTTTTGGGCACGCCGACGATGCTTATGGCGAGATTTTCTTTTTTGAAGTATTCCGAAAGCATCGCCGCGTTGGTGTTCGAGTCGTCTCCGCCGATAACGATGAGCGCGTCTATTTTGTTGACGCTCAAAACTTTTTTCGTTTGCTCGAACTGTTCGGGCGTCTCTATCTTGGCGCGGCCGGATTGTATAATATCAAATCCCCC
>JASEHK010000297.1 GCA_030018875.1 Endomicrobiia bacterium
CCACAACGACATAGCCGACGCTTTCAGGCACGCCTACTGGAATGCTTTAATGGTAAGGGATATCGGCGATGAATTAGTGATGGAGATTGCCAACAACCACGAGTTGAACGACAATAAACCGGACCAGAATATCATGGACTACATCAATAATAAAATCGGCCGCGAAATCGGCGAACGGTTGAAACGGGAAGGCATAACGGACGATGAGGCATACGCCGACGAAATATTCAGGAATAAAAACAGATTGATGGATAAGCCGCCGAAAATAGATCGTTAAACGACGCCGGCCTTTAGATAATTTCATGAAAATGTTCGCTAAAATTATTTTATTTGCGCTAAATTTTTTTCTTACTTTTATCATAGGCGTTTTTTGCGGCATGTCCTTATTTTTCCTTGCTTTTTTGGCGTATCCGCGATTGCCTTTTAGCATGTTAATGGAGACGGAAACGAAGATATACTATTTTCTTATTTACTTACTTATTTTTTTTGGTGTTTTGGTTTTTTTTATGGAGATGAAATACCGTCAACGTAAAATTATCCGCTATTTTTACGGCGATATAGTTAGAAAAGTTCTACTTATATTCTTTTTGATTTTTGGAATGCGGATGTTCTGGGAATTTCTTTTGACGATAGACAGGTGGAAGTATGGCAAATATCGCGATTACGCGGCATACATCACAAATACTGTCTCTGCTTCAGCATGGGCGGGGAAAAATGTGGTTGAACTCGAGAGAAAGTACGACATAAGTCATATTTTTATCACAGACGCCATGGGTGTGAAGGAAGAAAAGTTGCTCGAAACGGGACAAGTAAACAAAGAACTTGCCGAGCAAATGTCCAGAGGAAATCCGGACAGCGGCATGTCGTGTCTATATATTGTAAAAGATAATAGGTTTATGGCTCAATCCAAGTTTGACCCGCACGTTATACCGGCGAACCGCTTTTTGGTGCTTCATCTCTCCGACGACAAAATAAAATTTTATATCCGCAAAAAACCGAGAGGGGGAACATGGGAAGTGTTCGAAATATATAAGGTAGAATGAAGTGCGACGATATTTCCCAATCAGTGAAACTGTACGCACAAATTAAGCCCTGACAGAAGGGGATCTATGGAAATGGATTTGTGGAATAATGAAGTCGGCAGAGAACTCGGTCGTAAATTGAAGGAGCGTGGCGTTGAAGACGACGATTCTTACGCTGAGGAAATTTTTAATCAAATTGATAAATTGATACACGAACCTCAAAGAGACGATTAGCCTGCATGTGGAATAAAAAAATGTTGCTACTAACGATTAATTGTGCAATCTCTTTTATAATAGGAGCAATATTGGGTTTTTTGTTGTCGGCGTATGCCCTGATAGAACTTTACGGAAATCCGGCATACGACATATTCCCGTCGAACGCCCATCTTTTTATCTTTATCATATTTTTGCCGATTTTGGCGGGTGGGGCGTTAGGCGTTTTTCTTGAGGTAACAAAAACGGGCATAAAAG
>JASEHK010000298.1 GCA_030018875.1 Endomicrobiia bacterium
TTGTTGTGTCCGCCGCGCCTTTGGCGGCAAGTATAAGCACCCCTACGGCGGATATAGTCGTGACAAACTTAAGAATCGGCCAGACATACAATCTCAGTGAAATAGCCAATATGCCTTTCCGTGTTAAAAATCACGGCATCGAACGCCGCATTAAAATAAATCTGCTGAAACCCGCGACAAACCAGACGCGCGAGGGCTTCGAACCCGTGCCGAACACATCGTGGGTCACACTTCCCAAAACCGAATTTCACGTGCTGCCCGGAGAAACCGCCGTGACCGACATTATCATAAAAATTCCCGATGACGAATCGCTGCTCGGCAGACAGTTTGAGGCCAAAATCCGCGCCGAGACGCGCCCCAAAAATCCCGAAAACGAAGGGATGGTCGCGGTAGGGCTTGCCGTAACGGGTTCGCTGAGGTTTTCTATAGCCCCTAAACCACCGACGGCGGAAGAACTCGAAAAATTCAGCAAGGCGCGTTTCAAGGTTTTTAATCTTAGTCTGGTGCCGAATGATCTTGAACTCGGCGAAATTCCTATCGGGAAAAATATCAATGCGGAAAAAACCGCCGGCAAATTTCTGCGCATCGCGAATGTCGCCGACGAGCCGGTGAAAATACGCCTCAAATGTGTGCCCGTCGTTCAAACGGGGCTTATTCTGCCCGAGGGCTGGGAACCTGAACCGGACACTTCTTATTTGAAGTTTCCGTCCGAGACCGTAATCGTCAAGGGGATGGAGATAAAAAAGATAAACTTTTCACTCAATTTTCCCAAAGACGAGAAATACAGGAACAAAAAGTATCTATTCATAGTGGAAGCGTCGGTGGAGGGGGAGTTGGTGAGGACTACCTATCGCTCAAAGGTTTACATTCAAACGAAGTAAATCGGTGGATGTTAAAAAACCCTTGACTTTTGGGTATTTTTTTGCTATATGTTGTGTAAGAAACAAGAAGCATACTTCTTAATTTAACATCATATTACATTTTTAAGGGTGAGCGGGATTGTAAATCTTATGAAAACACTTGAAGAGATAAAAAATACCATCAATGCGAACAGACGGAAGTTAGAGAGCGAATACAAGGTCAAAACTCTCGGCATTTTCGGCTCGTATATTCGCGCTAAACAGGATTCAAAGAGCGACCTGGATTTGCTTGTCGAATTTGAAGTGGAAAGCATAGGCGGATTCAGGTATATACAACTGGAAGATTACTTAAGCGAAATTTTGGATGTTAAAGTGGACCTTGTAATGAAGTCGGCGCTGAGACCCGCAATAGGAAAACACATACTGCGCGAGGTCGCTTACTTATGAGAGGAAAAAGAGAGTTCAAGGATTATATTGACGACATTTTTGCGTCAATGCAGAATATTGAAGAATATACACTGGGTATGGATTACGCCGCTTTCTGCAAGGACAAAAAAACCGTAGATGCGGTTGTCAGGAATATTGAAATCATAGGCGGAGCCGCTAAAAATGTTCGCAGGAAGTAAAAGACA
>JASEHK010000299.1 GCA_030018875.1 Endomicrobiia bacterium
TAGCCAAACTATGAATAAAAGGCGGAAAAATGCGCAGAGATATTGAAAAAGAACTCGTTTCGTGGAAATCTCAAAAAGAGCGCTATCCACTGGTAATCAGAGGCGCCAGACAGGTGGGCAAGAGTTATCTCGTCGAGGCGTTCGGGAAGGAACACTTCAGCAATTGCGTCACGGTTGATTTTGAGTTTCAACCGCAGTTGAAAGAATGTTTTCGTAATCTCGATCCGGTCGAGATAGTCAACAAACTTCAACTTATGCTCGGGACTCGGATAGACAAAAACGGCACGCTCCTTTTTCTTGACGAGGCGCAGGAATGCCCGCAGGCGCTGATGTCTCTTCGTTATTTTAAGGAAAAAATGCCGGAGTTGGCCGTGATTGCGGCCGGCTCGCTTCTTGAGTTCGCGCTCAAAAAGCCGGACTTCAAGATGCCCGTCGGCAGAGTACATTTTCTTTTTTTGGGGCCGCTCTCATTCGGGGAATATCTCGACGCCTCCGGCAATCAGGAATTGCGGCGATTTTTATCGGAAGTCAAAGCGCCGGAAGCCACAGACAACGCCATACACGAAAAACTTTTGGAACTGCTCCGGACGTATCTTATCGTCGGCGGGATGCCAGCGGTTTTGAAGGATTACCTCGCCGCAAAAGATATGATGAACACCCAAAGAATGCAAACGGCGATTTTGCAGGCGTACAGGAGCGATTTCGGGAAATATGCCGGTATTTCGCGTTATCAATATCTCGAAAAAGTTTTTGACGCGGCTCACAGGATGGTCGGTCAAAGGATAAAATATTCGGGCATAGACCCCGACAGCCGCTCGAGAGACCTTAAAGAGGCCCTTAATCTCTTGGCTCTGGCGGGAATCGTAAAACCCGTTTACTCGACGAGCGCGTCGGGGCTGCCGCTCGGAGCGCAGATGAACGAGCGGAAGTTCAAACTGAACTTTCTCGACATCGGGCTTATGCAAAACGCCTGCGGTATTGAGGGGCGTTTGAGTGTCGAGAGGGATTTAATGCAAATAAACGCGGGAGCCGTCGCGGAACAGTTTGTCGGTCAGGAACTTACGGCTTATTCCGACTGTCGCCGCGGGAGCGGACTTTATTTTTGGGCCAGAGACAGGAAAAACAGCGCGGCGGAAGTGGATTATGTAATCGCCGTCGGCGCGGACATTCTGCCCGTGGAGGTAAAATCCGGCAGGGAGGGAAATCTTCGGTCGATGAGAATGTTTATGGGCGAGAAAAAGTCGAAAATAGGGATAAGGGTGTCCCAAGGAAATCTGACTTTTCACGATAAAATTCTTTCTCTTCCGCTTTATATGATAGAACAACTCCCTCGTTTGGCGGGGAGTGTGATGTAAAAAACTCGGGCGGTTGTCCGCCGCGCCGTTGCCTTTCCGCCGGAGTTGCGCATCCGAATAGCGGCGGCAAACGACTTTCCCTGTCAAGCAATTAAGAAATGTTACCGAAGCATAAGTCGTTGAGCAATTAAGA
>JASEHK010000029.1 GCA_030018875.1 Endomicrobiia bacterium
GCGCTTGTGTCGGCCGGCGACGATTCTTTGGACGATAAGATAGAAGATGTCGTCAAAGTCCCGTCCGTCGAAGAATTCGTGTCGCCGCTTATAAATGTCATACCTTTGCAGCTCTTCGCTTACTATTGTTCCGTGCTGCGCGGCAACGATGTTGACCAGCCCAGGAATCTCGCTAAGTCGGTTACGGTGGAGTAGAAAAAAAGATATGATGAAAGGCATCGGCATAGATATCGTCGAGGTCGGGCGCATAGCGCGTCTCGCCCGCGACGGCAAATTCTTGAAAAAAATTTATACCGAAGAAGAGATAATCTACTGCGGCTCGAAAAAAAACTCGGCACAGCATTACGCCGTTCGTTTCGCGGCCAAGGAAGCCGTATGGAAGGCGCTAAAAAAGCGTTCCCGCGGACTTACGCACAGGGACATCGGCATAAGAAACGATTCCGACGGCAGACCTCGAGTGTACATAAAAAATCGTCCCGCCCGCGGCGTTACAATTTCTCTGACTCACACCAAAGAATACGCGGCGGCTTTCTGTGTCGTCGAATGATTTGCGAAACTCAATAAAATTCCTTCCCGTCAGACGAAAAAAAACCCATAAATACGATTACGGGAGCGTGCTCATTGCGGCGGGCTCTCTTAAATATCCCGGCGCGGCCGCGCTCTGCGCTTGCGCCGCGCTTAAATCCGGCGCAGGAATGGCGACTCTGGCCTTTCCGCGCTACATTTATCGCGCTGTCGCTCCCAAGGCGCCGCCGGAGATAGTCCTTATGCCGCTTCCCGACGGAGGCGCGGGCTTTTTGAATATGTCTTGCGTACGGTCGCTTGAAAAAAAAATAACTTCGGGACGCTTCGACGCCGTCGCGGCGGGCTGCGGTATGGGAGTTTCCCGCGCCGCGGCGTCATTCGCGGGATTTCTGAACATGAGTTTTCGCGGGCGGGTCGTGCTTGACGCCGACATGCTTAATTCCATCGCGCTTTTCGCCCGCCCTTCGGGATGGCCTGAACGATGCGGCGGGTCTGTATTCCGTAATGACCGCGCGATATTTACCCCGCACATTGGCGAAGCCGCCAGGCTTTTGGGAGTATCGTCCGACGAGATATCCGCCGACAGAAAAAAATCCGCCGCCTCTATTGCCCGCCGTTACGGCTGCGTTTGCGTTCTGAAAGGAGCCGGAACCGTAATCTCCGACGGTAAACGCTCCATCGTCAATGCGACCGGAAACCCGGGTATGGCCACCGCCGGTTCAGGCGACGTACTTGCCGGCGTAGCGGCCGCGCTTGCCTGCGTTTACGAAAATATATTCGACGCCGCGGTTGCGGCCGCACGGATACACGGTATGGCCGGAGATATCGCCGCCGACAAGGTCTCAGAGACATCTTTGATGGCATCGGACATACTCGAAAGTCTGCCCGCCGCGTTCAGGCGTTTCGAGCCGCCGCGATGAAGTCGCATGGCGAACTCTCCCGAAAGTTTTGTTTTTCAGGCATAAATTTATAGAATAACACCGATGACCTCTCCTGAAAATCTCACACGGAAAATAATAAAAGCGCACTTGGCTGCGGCCTATCTGCCGCCCGCCGCCGGCGCCGACGTAAAAATCAAAATAGACCAGACGCTCACTCAGGACGCCACGGGCACTCTGGCATATCTTCAGTTCGAGGCCATCGGTCTTGGGCGGGTGCGCACCGAACTCTCCGTGTCATACGTGGATCACAACACCCTTCAGACCGGATTCGAAAACGCCGACGACCACAGGTATCTGGCGGCCGCGGCCTCAAAATACGGAATAATTTTTTCGCCGGCCGGCAACGGAGTGTGCCACCAGATTCACCTCGAAAACTTCGCCGCGCCGGGAAAAACCCTGATAGGCTCCGACAGCCACACTCCGACGGCGGGCGGCATAGGTATGCTTGCCTTCGGCGCAGGCGGTCTCGACGTGGCCTGCGCTATGGCGGGCGAGCCGTTCACGATAAAAATGCCCTCCGTCGTCGGCGCGCGCCTGACGGGCAAGCTCAAAGTATACGCCACCGCAAAAGACGTCATACTCGAAATACTGCGCCGTCTGACGGTAAAAGGCGGCGTCGGCAAGGTCATGGAGTATTTTGGCCCCGGCGTCAAAACTCTTTCGGCGCCCGAGCGCGCCACGATAGCCAATATGGGCGCCGAGCTCGGCGCCACGACGTCGGTCTTTCCCGCCGATGAAGTCACGCGCAAGTTTATGCGCGAGGCCGGCCGCCTGTCCGATTTCAGATTATTGTCCGCCGACGCCGGCGCCAAATACGACGAAGTCGTCGAAATAGATCTATCGTCGGTGGAAGCTCTTGCCGCCGCTCCTCATAGTCCCGACAACGTAAAGAAGCTCTCCGAAATAGCGGGACTCAAGGTTGACCAGGTTTGTATAGGCAGTTGCACGAACTCTTCTCTGGCGGACATGGTCGCTGTCGCCCGCATACTCAAGGGAAAAAAAGTCCATCCGAATGTCTCCTGCGTTGTTTCGTGCGGCTCGCGGAATGTTCTGTTGACCTTGGATAAAAATGGATTTCTGTCCGATATAATAAAAAGCGGCGCGCGTCTGATGGAATGCGCCTGCGGCCCGTGCATAGGCATGGGGCAGGCCCCGTCGTCGGGCGCCGTCAGCGCCAGGACATTCAACAGGAATTTTGAAGGGCGCTCGGGCACACTTGATGCGGGCGTATATCTGGTGAGCCCCATCACGGCGGCTCTCGCGGCCGTGTGCGGAAAGTTCGTTGACCCCAAAAAATACATAAAGAAAAGCCTGTCCGGCGCGTTGCCGCGTCTCGATGTGAGTCGGGATATGTTTGTTCGGCCGTCGAAGAAGCCGTCATTCGTCGAGATAAAGCGGGGGCCCAACATCAGGCCTCTGCCCGCGTTCGGAGAGTTTCCAACTTCTCTTGAAGGCGACGTCTTGATAAAACTTCCCGACAATATCTCCACCGACCACATATTGCCCGCCGGCGCAAAGATATTGCCGCTTCGTTCGAACATTCCGGCCATATCCGAGCACACGCTCTCAGCCGTGGACGCCGGCTTTGTAAAAAGGGCCCGGGAAAAATCGGGCGGTATCGTCGTAGCCGCCCAGAACTACGGACAGGGTTCGTCGAGGGAGCACGCCGCGCTTGCGCTGAAATATCTCGGGGTAAATCTGGTCATAGCAAAATCTTTTTCAAGAATACATCTGGCCAATCTCGTGAACTTCGGAGTTCTTCCGGCCGTGTTCGCCGACAAAGCCGACTACGACTCCATTGCGCAGGGTGACCGAGTAATCGTTGAAAATCTCACCGCCCCCGACGGAGTTCTTGGCGCAACTCTTACGGCGCGCCTCCCGCGCCTGAAGCGTTCCATTACTCTGGAAGTCAAACTATCCGAGCGCGACCGCGAAATAGTCAGGGTCGGCGGATTGCTTAATTACATAAGAAAAAAAACCGCTGACAGCGAGGGCAAAACATCATGAAAGCCGTAATAATGGCAGGCGGATTCGGCACGCGTCTGAGGCCTCTTTCCACCAACATTCCCAAACCCATGGTTCCGATGGCCAACATACCCATGCTTGAGCACATCGTCGAGCTTCTTAAATCCCACGGGTTCAACGAAATGATAATGATGCTTTACTACCAGCCCGAATCCATTACCTCTCATTTCGGCGACGGCTCCAAGTTCGGCGTCAAAATAGAATATCTCAAGCCAGATTCCGACCTGGGCACCGCCGGCTGCGTAAAGTTTACCGAGGACAAACTCAGGGAGCGTTTCCTCGTAATATCCGGTGACGTCCTCACGGACTTCGACATAACCGCGGCGCTTGAGTACCATCGGCAAAAAAACGCCGTCGCCACGCTGGTGCTTACCCGCGTGGAAAACCCCTTGGCCTACGGTGTCGTGATAACTTCTCCCGACGGAAAAATAGAAAGATTTCTCGAGAAACCGTCGTGGGGCGAGGTGTTTTCCGACACGATAAACACCGGCATATACGTGCTTGAGCCGAGTGTTTTCGACTACATCCCCGCCGGCAAGAACTTCGATTTTTCCAAAGACCTTTATCCCGCCATTCTCGCCGACGACAAAGGTCTTTACGGCTACATCGCTACGGGCTACTGGAAGGACATCGGCAATCTCGACGAATACCGCCTCGGGCATTACGACATTCTCGAGGGCAAGGTGAAGGTCAAGTTGCGCGGATCTGCGGTCCGCCGCAAGGACGCCGAGATATTTACCGGCGAGAACGTCAAGATAGTGTCCGACGCCGAAATCGAGTCCGGCGTCGTCATAGGTTCGGGCGTTGTAATCGAAAGCGGAGCGAAAATCTCGCGCAGCGTCATCGGCGACAACGTAACGATAAAATCGGGCGCGTCCGTATCCGGCTCGATAATATGGTCGGGCTCGACGGTGGGGGAAGGCGCGCGCCTCAAGGAAAGCGTGGTCGGTTACAATGTTTTGATAGGCAATAAAGCGGTCATTCAGGTCGGCACCGTCATAAGCGACGAAACTAATATAGGCGACGGAGCCACCATCCGCGCCGGCGTAAAAATCTGGCCGCACAAAACAGTGGAAAGCGGCTCGACTCTCTCGACGTCTCTGATATGGAGCGACAAATGGAACAAGGCGCTCTTCGGAACGTGGGGCATCGCGGGATTGGCGAACATCGAGATAACGCCCGAGTTCGCCACCAAAGTCGGCGCCGCCTACGGCGCGTATCTCGGAAAGGGCGCGTATGTCATAACCTCACGCGACGCCCACCCCGCCTGCCGGATGATAAAACGCACGATGATATCGGGCCTGCTCTCCGCCGGAGTGCGCGTGGGAGATTTACAGACCGCGCCGATGCCGGTCTTCCGTTATGAAATCGGCAAAGAAGGCGAGGCCGGAGGCATTCACGTGAAGATGTCGCCGAAAGACCCGCGCATAATGGACATCAAATTTTTCGACGCGAACGGCGACGACATTTCCATACAGCAGGAAAAGGCCATAGAGCAGATGTTCCTCCGCGAGGACTTTAAGCGCGCGCATCCCGACGAGATAGACGAGGTCGTCGTTCCGCCTCGCGCCGCCGAGTATTACCGCACCGGATATTTGAAGACCATCAACAAGGACGTCATCCGCGCGGGCAAGATGAAAGTCGTCATAGATTACGCGTACTCCACGGCCGCTCTGATATTCCCCGGGATATTCGGAAAACTTGGCGTGGAGGTCATCGCGCTGAACTCGTATATTGACCCGCAGAAAGTCACCATATCCTTCGCGGAGCGCAGAAAATATCTTGAGCAGCTCTCCGACATCGTAACCACCCTCGACGCAGACGTCGGTTTTATGATAGACAACGGCGCCGAGCGCGTTTATATCGTGGACGAAAAGGGGAAGATAATCCCCAATGAAACGGCCCAGATACTCACCGCGCTTCTGGCAATGAAGACCTATAAAAAAGGCGCCATCGCCGTTCCCGTCAATTCGTCCTGTGTTATAGATGAACTCGCCGCCTCGCACGGCTTCGAGGTTTTGCGCACGCCGACACTGCCCAAAAATATGATGCGCTACGCCCATCGTCCCGACGTGGTTTTCGTCGGAAACACGATAGGCGGATATATTTTCCCCGAGTTCCAGTGCGCTTTCGACGCGCTTTACTCGATAGGCAAGATACTCGAGATGATGTCGGCTCTCGGCGTCCGTCTGAATCGTCTCGCCCGCGAGATACCGACTTTTGAGATATTGCACGAGAGGGTTCCGTGCCCGTGGGACAAAAAAGGCGCCGTGATGAGAAAGGCCATAGAACACGCCAAAGACAAGCGGCACGAACTCATTGACGGCGTCAAAATTTATCTCAGTAAGACCGATTGGATTTTGATGCTGCCCGACGCCGAAGAGAGCTATTTCCATCTCTGGGCCGAGACGAGAGGTGTCAAGTCATCGGGCAAACTCATAGAAGAATATTCCAACAAAATCAAAGAGTGGCGACAGGACTACAAAGTAGGCAGGGGTTAGTAGGCAGGGATTAGTAGGCAGGAGTCAGGGAAAGACGAAACCTTAATATCGCCCTAATCCCTGCCTACTAACCCCTGACTACTGTCCACGGGAGACGATTATGGCAAAAATCAAATTCGGCACGTCGGGCTGGCGCGCCGTCATAGCCGATGATTTCACATTCGCCAATGTAAGGATAGTGGCGCAGGCCATAGCCGACTATGTAAAATCGAAGAACCGCCGCGGCCCGTCGGTCATCGTCGGAGGCGACACCCGTTTTCTTTCCGAGAAGTTCGCCGAAGCCGCGACCGAAGTCCTTTGCGCCAACGGCGTAAAGACCTTCCTCTGTAACCGCGATACTCCCACGCCGGTCATATCTTTTGAAATAATCCGTCGGAAACTCGACGGCGGCATCAATTTTACCGCGAGCCACAACCCTTTCCAATACCAGGGGATTAAGTTCTCGCCCGCCTCCGGCGGCCCGGCCACGCCGGAGATAACCCGCGCTATCGAAATCGCCTCGGAGTCCCCGCGGCTGAAAGTCAGGACGGCGGACCTCAAAGAGGCCGCCCACGGCAAACTGCTTGAGACGATAGATCCGTCTCAGGCGTATCTCAAATACATAAAATCCCTGGTTGATTTCGACGCCATAAAAAAATCAAAAGTAAAAGTCGCCGTTGATATTCTGCACGGAACGGCGCGGGGTTATCTGGACGTTCTTCTCGACGACGCCGGCGCCGCCTCGGCCGTAATGGGCCAGGAAAGAGACGTGCTCTTCGGCGTGACCGGAACGCCCGAGCCCAACAAGGCAAACTTGAAAAAACTCGTCGAAACTATGAAGGGCCAAAAGCTTAACCTGGGACTTGCCGCCGACGGAGACGCCGACAGATTCGGCATCATAGACGAAGACGGAACATTCCTTACGCCGAACTCGGTGATATCGCTTATTCTGTGGCATCTCGTCAAAACGCGCGGCTACAAAGGGCTTGCCGCGCGCTCCGTTATGACCACTCATCTTATAGACCGCGTCGCGGCCCATCTGGGCGTTGAGGTGGTCGAAACACCCGTGGGCTTCAAATATATCGGCGAGGTAATGCTAAAAGAAAACTCGGTCTATCCGTCGAAAAAAGGCGATTTTATTATCGGCGGCGAAGAGTCGGGGGGACTTACCGTAAGGGGCCACGTGCCCGAAAAAGACGGGATACTCGCCTGTCTGCTCGCGCTTGAAGTCGTGGCCGTCAACCGCCGGACTCTTAAAGAGACACTCGCCGAGATAATGTCGGCCGCCGGCGCGATATATTCCGACCGCCTGAACTTTCACCTCGAACCCCGTCAGATGGATTCCCTCAGGCAGCGCCTGGCCAAATCTCCGCCCAAAGAAATCGGCGGCCTGAAGGTTAAAAAAATCGTCACTCTCGACGGACACAAGTTCATATTCGACGACGACTCCTGGATGGGCGTGCGCATGTCCGGCACCGAACCTGTCGTGCGGCTTTACGTGGAATCCGACAAGGAGAGCAAGATTAAAAAACTCGCCGATATAGGCGAGGATTTTGTCAAGTCTTAAAAACCATGGGCACCGAGCATAAATCAGCGCAAAGAAACTTTACCCGCAACATAATCACGGGACTTGTGGCGATACTCCCTCTGTGGATTACGCTGAATATCCTCTGGCTACTCTTTAAACTCGTCAGCGGCGTGTTCACTCCCGTTGTTTCCCCCGTATTCAGTATTTTTTTCGCCGCCGCGGAAAGCGATTTTTTGAGCCGCTTCACGAGTTTCGCGCTTACCATAGGCGTGGTCTGGGCTGTCGGAGCGATAGCCACGAATATCGCCGGAAGAAAGCTTCTGGCGCGTATTGAGAAATATATAATCCGCGTTCCGATTTTAAAGGAAATATACGTTTCGGTGCGCAAACTCACGGATTTGATATTCAATAAAAAGACGGCTTTCCGTCGGGTGGTTATGATAGAATATCCCCGTCGCGGCATTTATTCTCTGGGCTTCGTGACATCCGAATCCGTCGGAGAGATTCAGCGCAAGACGTCCGAGGAAGTGCTGAATGTGTTCGTGCCGAGCACTCCGAATCCGACCACGGGCTTTCTGTTACTCGTCCCGCGCAAAGACATTATAACCCTTGAAATGAGTGTTGACGACGCCGTGAAACTTATTATCACGGGCGGTCTTATGACCCCGCCCGACGCCTCACATCGGGACTCCGAGGAACTTAAATCTGATCCCGACCTTGCCAAATCCGCTACCCCTCTCGCTATCGAAAACCAAAACGGAGGAAGGCCATGAGCGTAAAAGATATCCTCAAAAAAATAGTATTGTTCAGGCGACTGAGCGAGCGGGATCTTGATAAAATAAAATCCATAGGAAAGTTCAGGAACTATAAGCCCGGCGAGATTATATTCGGAGAAAACACTTCCGGCAACGCTCTTTATATAGTGCTATCGGGAGTCGTTAAGATATTTACACAGACAGGTCTGAAGAAGAAAACCCTCGCCTATCTTCAGGCGGGCGAGTTTTTCGGCGAGATGTCTCTCATTGACCTCAAGCCCCGTTCGGCCTCGGCCGTGGCTCTCGAAAATTGCGAATTGATGGTCATAGAAAAAAAAGAGTTCAACAGACTGCTTTCGCGCGATGTCAACATCGTCCTTAATATCATGCGCACGCTGACCCTGAGGTTGCGCACCGCCGACCAGGAAATAGAGCGTCTGGCATTCAGTTCGCTTACAGGGCGTCTGGCCAAAACGCTCGTTGACCTTGTGACGAAACATTCAAAACCGTGCCATGGCGGATACAGAATACTCATAAGGCTTTCGCATCAGGACCTGGCCGATTTCACCGGCACTTCGCGCGAGATGATATCCAAGCAGCTCAACAACTTCAAGCGTTTGGGTTATATAAAAACCGAAAAAAAAGCCCTCATCGTATTGGGCATAAAGGAACTCAAAAAACTCTGTCCCGAAAGGTGACGAGAAAAAAAGAGGCCGTGAAAATGAACCTAAAAGAGTTTTACGCAAATCCCGCGATAAGACACCGTTTGGCCCAGTACTGCGGAGGTTCCTCCGATAAGCCGGAGACATTTACCGCGGCGTATCTCGTCGGCGTGAGCGAGAAGATGGTCAAGGAGCGCATTTCGGAAGAGTACTTCTACTCGACGGACAGCAAGTCTTTTTACTGGTTGCTCGACAAAGAAGTTGACCTCTTCCGTTCCGTCTGGGATACCGAAAATGTGCTCGGGGTTTTGGACGTTGAGTATTTCAATCTCGTCCACGCCGGCGAGGCCTATTGGAACGCCAAAAGGACGTACGAAGCCATAGAGCCCGTCTATCAGATTCTGTTAAGAACATTTCAGGATTTCGGCATAAGCCCTCTTTGCATAATGACGGGACAGGGGTATCATTTCAGTTTCAAGGTGCCCAATTCGTCTCCCGACATGAAGAAACTCTCCGAACTCGGAAAGATGGAAGATTCCGTCAAGGGAAAATACGGCTCGACGCACGGCCGCCGCCACCGCAAAGTGGACTTGGAATACGGTCTCGCCTTCGACGGAATGGGTCGCCTCATAGAATATATCGGTCACCTTATGTACAAGGCGCTCGAAAAAGAGTACAAGGGTATGCCCGTCGTATTCACCGACACCGCTATCGGCGGCAAGTTTAAGGAAGCCATATCCATAGACCTTTCGATGTACGCCGACCCCGTGTTCATGCGGGATATCCGCTGCCCGTTTTCTCTCTATCAAAAGCACAAGATATTCAAGTATAAGTTCGGAGAACAAACCGCGCGCTCTATTCCGACTCTCATAACTCTTCCCCGTTACGCCGCCAACATGCCGGAACTCCTTAAAATCAGATACGATTTCGCGGCTGCCGTAAAATACGCCGAGACCGAGACATCGTATACGACGATACCTGTCGCCGAGGCCGGGGTCGAAAGGTTGATAAACTCTTACAAGCGCTCGCAACTTTACAAGTTTCACAAGCATTTCGATTCCGTCGAGCACGACCCTTACGCTAAATGGAATTATACTTACGACCGCTTCGACACTTCGAGCATTCCGCCCTGCGTCGCACACTGCATTAATGAGCCTAATCCGCACATACTGCGCCCCACTAATCTTCAGACGCTCACGCGCGTCCTGATGAAGCAGGGATGGCATCCGAAACACATCGCCGGTCTCGTGCGCTCCAAACTTGAGAGGAACTACCAGTGGGGACCGCAGTGGTTCAAATACGACGCGGCCACCCGCGCGAACTTTTACATAAGAATATTCGCCGGTCTTTTGTCCGCCGGCGTTGACCGCGAGGAAGACCTCAACTGCTTCTCTCACGCGGAAAAAGGCTACTGCTGGCGGCCCAATTGCGGCAACGATTTGACCCGCTTCCGCATCAAATAGCATCCCCATCTACGGAAAATCAATGAAAATCGGTATATCCACGGGTCTTTTTTTTACCCGTAACATTCTTGAGGCGCTTCCCGAAATCAAGGAGGCCGGTTTCGACGTGGTCGAAATATGGGCCGGCACCGAGAAATACGGATCATTTACGCACTTCAATTGGCATAAAGACCGCCAGACACAGTCGCTTGACGTTTGTTTAAGGGGGCTCGGTATCGCGGTCGAAAGTCTCCATTCGCCGTTTTCGGAACTCGTAGATATTTCAAGTCCCGACGAAAATCTGCGCACTTTCGCCGTCGAAGAAATAGAGAGGTCTATGTACTGTCTTAAACGCCTCGGCGGCCGGATACTGGTGGTTCATCCCGCATCCACCGACGAGTCCCTGAAAGACGATATATCCATCCGCTTCTCGCAGTGCAGGAAAAGTCTGGAGCATCTTTACGTTCGCGCGCAGGACCTCGACGTAAAAATCGCCATCGAAACGCAACTCCCGCATATTTTCGGAGGGGAAATCTCCGTGCTTATGCGTCTCGTCGAGGGATTCTCGCCCGAGGCCTGCGGATTTTGTTTCGACAGTTCTCACGCCAATCTTTACAGGAAAGGGGCGATCAGCACTTTTGACGAGCTTGCCCTGCGGATAATATCACTTCATATTTCGGACAATAAGGGCTCGGCGGACGATCATCTCGTCCCGGGCGCGGGTATGATAAATTGGCGCGATCTCGTTTATCGAATAAAGAAATCCGGATGCTGCGAAGTTTTTATGCTCGAGGTCTTGAAAGGACATACCGACGACGAGCCGCGCGACATACTCGTTTCGTCGCGTCGCGCCGCGCTACATCTTTTGCATAATGAACGGTCTAAATAAAACATCGGGCGCTATGGCGAAATTCCGTCTGAAAAAATCCCTGGCTTACCGTAAGATAGACGGCGTTCTTTACGTCACCGACGCGGTTGAGTCGTCGCTGCATGAGTTTAACGGCGCCGGCGCGATTATATGGGAGATGTCGGCGCATGGCCGTCCGCGTTCCGCGATTCTGGAAAAAATCACGGGGGAATATGACGTAGCTCTCGCGACCGCGTCGCGGGATATAGATGAGTTTCTCAATACTCTTGAAGAAAAAGGTCTCCTTGAAATCGTCGGATAAACTCTTTCTTGCAACATACCGCGCAAACATTCCGCTTACCGTAATCTTTGAGATTACCCGCGATTGCAACCTTGCCTGCCGCCACTGCTATATCCCGTCCGCCGACCGCAAACTGAAAGGCCTTCCGACGGAAAAAGTCAAAAAAATCCTCCGAGACGCCGCACGAGCCGGAGCGATGTACGTTATTTTCACCGGCGGGGAAATTTTTCTGCGCCGCGATATTTTCGAGATAATCGCCTTCGCGAAAAATCTGCGATTTGATGTGCGGCTGTTCACCAATGCCACTCTTTTGGACGCAAAAAAAATCCGGCGTATCGCCGGACTCGGCGTGTCCGCCGTAGAGACGAGCCTCTATGGCGCCGCCTCCGCGCATGATTTTATAACCCGTAGCGCCGGCTCTCACGCGAAGACCGTCCTTGCGATAGACGGACTTCTGGGCAGCGGCGTCCGCGCCGTTGTCAAGACACCTCTTATGAAAACGAATTTCAGTGAGCGTTCATGGCTTTTGTCTTTCGCGAAAAAAAGGGAAATCCTTTGTCGCTTCGATCCGTTGTTGGCGCCTTCCGACGACGGCGGAAAAGGAAATCTTCGGTTGCGTCTCGGCCCTGCGGAACTTGAAACGGTCTACCGCGAGTTCGGCCCGCAGGTGCCTCCCGACTTGCTTCGCGACGTGTCCGCGCCGCGGCCCCGCCGCGAAAAACTCGTCTACTGCGGCGCCGGCAGAAATTTCGCCGCGGTGTCTTGTGACGGGATTCTATATCCTTGCCTTCAGTTGAAAATTCCTTTGGGCGACCTCAAAGAAAAAAGTTTCGGAAGCATTTGGAAAGCCGGCTCGCCCGAAGAGCCGCTCGCTTTTATTCGCCGCGCCGAGCTCGACGACAATTCGCCTTGCGCATCCTGCCTCCATCTCGAATATTGTCAGAGGTGCCCCGGCCTCGCGCTGCTCGAAGAGGGGGACATCGCCGCCGCGCCCTCGGTGTCCTGCCTTTCCTCGCAGGTCCGCCGCAAAGTATCGCGGCGGGTGTGAACAAAGTCACATCCCGTCATTAATCCACCCGCGCTATTTTCTCCCCGTCGTATAATGAGACCATTGAAAAACTCTTGTCATGTCATTCCCGTCCCGCCTTGGCGGGAGGAATCCAGAGTTTCCGTCGGCAATGGATTCGTCCCCGAATGTCTTTATCGGGGATAACTACATTCGGGAATGACAAAGTGGTCAAGAAATAGGTTTTTCAACGGTCTCATAATCATCCGTCAAAAAATATTTTATTTTGCCAAAACGGTATTTTTAGTTTATCTATTGCGAAAGGGCGTTTTTTTTGAGTATAATTTGGTCCTGTATAAGG
>JASEHK010000002.1 GCA_030018875.1 Endomicrobiia bacterium
TGCTAAACGATCTATTGAACAACATCAGAGTCCAATCCCGCCTGGGCGGGACGGGGCGGGGTGTTTAGGCGGTGGCGGGAATGACAAACAGTGGAAAAGAGGTTTTTCAATAAAATCAATATGATAAAAATAGCGGGTTCCGCCATCAAAGTATCGGCCGGCACGACGGTATCAAGAATACTGGGTTATCTGCGCGACATGCTGGTGGCACAGGTCTTCGGAGCCGGCGTATTCGCCGACGCATTTTATGCGGCATACCGCATTCCCAACCTGATAAGGCGGCTACTCGGCGAGGGCTCCGTATCCGCGGCGGTGATTCCGGTTTTAAGCGAAACGCGCGCAACCAAGGGCGACGAGGAAACCCGTCGGCTCGCGCTCGCGCTTTTTACGTTACTCGTCATTATTCTGCTCGTCGTTACAATTCTCGGGATGATATTCGCGCGGGAAATCGTCTCCCTGATAGCATACGGATTCGCGGAAGACTCTGAAAAGATGAAACTCACCGTTACGCTGACCAGACTGATGTTCCCCTTCATATTTTTCGTCTCGCTGGCGGCTCTCGCGTCCGGCATCCTGAACACTTACGGATTTTTCTTTGTGCCGGCCGCATCAAGCGCGGCGCTGAGCGTTTCCGAAATAGGATTCATACTCGCCATAGCGCCTTTACTCTCGTCGGGCAATCAAATAAAAGGACTGGCCGTAAGCGTGATAATAGGAGGCGCGGGGCAACTCGCCTGCCAGATTCCGAGAATGCTTAAAATCGGCGTCAAATTGCGTCCGAATTTTTCCTTCGGACATGCGGGCGTAAAAAAAATTGCAGCGCTGATGGCGCCGGCCACCGTCGGGATTTCCGTGGATCAGATCAATTCTTTCGTGGACACGATATGCGCCTCTTTCCTGCCGCTCGGCTCGGTGACGGCTCTTTACTATTCGAACCGACTGATGCAGTTGCCGCTTGCGATATTCGCCATAGCCCTTTCGACGGCCGCGCTACCGGCGATGTCGGACGCCGCCGCCAGAAGCGACACAAAGACCCTGAAGGAAACGCTCAACCATTCGCTGCGGCTGATGCTTTTTGCCGTAGTGCCGTCCATGGCGGGTCTCGTGGTATTCGGACTGCCCATAATAAAGATGCTGTTCGAGCGCGGCAGGTTCGACTCCGGCGCATCGGCGATGACTTACTCGGCGCTGGCATTTTACGCGGCGGGGCTGCCGGCGTATTCGGCCGTAAAGATATTCGCTTCGGCATTTTACGCCAGAAAGGAGACGGCCGTGCCCGTCAAGGTCGCGGCATTCGCGATGGCCATCAACGCGACACTAAATATACTGCTCATGCGGCGGTTCGCCGTCGGCGGACTGGCAATGGCCACGGCCATCGCGTCCGCGTTCAACGCTTTCTGGCTTTTCGTGATTCTCCGTCGGCAAATCGGCCCGCTGGGCGCGCGCAAAATAGCCTCGTCTCTGGGCAAAACCCTCATAGCCTCGACGACCATGTGCGCGGCGGCGTATTGTCTGTTCCTGATTTTGCCCGGGGCAAAAGACGGCGGAATCGGGACGCTTATAGCGATAGGCGCGGGAGCGCTCGTTTACGTCGGCGCGGCAAAAGCTCTCGGCATGGAAGAGTTCGAAGATTTGAGAGAAATTCTGGTCCGGAAAATCAGCCGACGGCGTCGCGGCGCGCGGCAATGACGGCTTCGGGCGGCGGGGCGACCTCAATGAAACGTCCGGAAGACATCCCATCCAAACCCGGCGTGTATCTTATGAAGGACTCCGCCGGGCGCGTAATCTACGTCGGCAAAGCGAAAGCTTTAAACAAACGCGTCGCCTCGTATTTTTCTCGTCCGTCGAGCGACTCCAAGATAAACATCCTGCTTTCCAGAATATCCCTGGTGGATTACATCGTCTGCGCGTCGGAGAGGGAAGCGCTGATTCTCGAAGACAAACTGATAAAAAAACTCCGCCCGTTTTACAATACCCTACTGCGCGACGACAAGACCTACCCGTTCCTGAAAGTATCTTTTTCTGAACGGTTCCCGTCGGTAAGCGTATGGCGCGCGAAAGCGATCGCCAAAAATCCGCGCGACAAAATGTTCGGGCCTTACCCCGAGACCCCGGGTTTAAGAAGGCTGGCCTTCCGCGTGAACGAAACTTTCGGGCTCAAAATGTGCCGCAAAATCCCGAGCGCGGAAACCGAGAGAAAAAACTGCTTCTATCTGCAGACGGCGAAATGTTCGGCGCCGTGCCAAGAAGGCGAAACTGTTCCCGAAGATTACGTTAAATCCGCCCTGCGGGCGGCGAGATTCCTGTCAAAAGGCCTCGGAGATTTCAGAAAGACGCTCGGCGAAGAAATAAAAAAATACGCGGCCAATCTTGAATTTGAAAAAGCGGCCGCGTCAAGAGATATGTTCAGGACGCTCGAGGGTATGTCCGCGTCCGTAAGATTCCGCGAAGTAAACGCCAAGGTCTATGAAAATCTCAGTTCCGTAACGGAAAATCTCCGGAAACTGCGCGACAATCTCGGCCTGATGCATTTTCCGTCGAAGATTGACTGCGCCGATATTTCCAATATCGGAGCGTCATACGCCGTAGGCAGCGTCGTCAGATTCACGCTCGGCGAGCCCGACAAAAATCTTTACAGACGCTACAAAATAAAAAACGCCGAGGCGCGGGGAGCGGGAAACATCCCGCCGACACTAAAGCAAAATGATTTTGCGATGATGAAAGAGGTCGTCGCGCGGCGTATAGCAAGGCTAAAGAGAGAATCGCCTGACGAACTTCCGGATTTGTTCGTCGTGGACGGAGGAAAGGGCCAACTCTCGGCGGCGGCTGAAGCCCTTGAGCGTGAGGCGGCAGGAGCGATAGATTTGATTTCAATAGCAAAAGGCTCAGTCGCTGACGAGATATTCGTGCGGGGCGCCAAGGAAAGTTTCGCGGCCGCCGACGACGAGACGGCTTTCGCCGTGATAAGGCGCGCCCGCAACGAGGCGCACCGCTTCGCGGTGGCGTATCACAGAAAGTTAAGAGACGCGGTATTCGTTCAGGGGAGGCAAAAGCAATAATGAAGCCGTCCGCGAAAATACTTGACAGACCTGAAAGGTATCCCGCGTTCTACCGCAAGGTCTGGATAGAATGCGCGAAGATTCCGGACGGCGAAACCAGAACATATTCCGAGATTGCCCGGGCAGTCGGAAGTCGCGGAGCGGCGAGAGCCGTCGGTCGGGCGCTGGCCGCAAATCCGTTCGCTCCGGAGATACCTTGCCACAGGGTAATTCGCGCCGACGGTAAACCCGGAGGTTATTCGGGGGCGGGCGGCATACGAAAAAAAATCGCGCTTCTTAAAAAAGAACGCGCGCGAAAATGACGTAGCGGCGGGTCCGACGACTCTCCGATGGGAGTCCGTAGACTCCAACGGAGTCCTTCGGACCGTATGAGTCCGGAGTGTGCGGACTCCATCGGAGATTGCTATCCCGCCATAATAACAGGCCGCATAGCCCCGACGTAACGTCGGGACGGCCGCAACAAAAACTCAAGCCCCCGGGCCGCCGGCCGCAAGTCACTGACCGCGTCTCACCCCTGGGCACATACTTTTGCCGAACAGCGGGCAGGCCGCGCAAAGCGGATTTTTTTTATGGCAGTATTCTTTGCCCTGCCGCACCAGAAGAGCGTGATATTCGCTGTAGATACCGACGGAGCGGGGCAGCGACGTCTCAAAAAACGCTCGGGCGCGCTCATAACCCGCGCTACCTGAAAGCAAGCCGGCGCGGCGCATAATCCTCATAGTGTAAGCGTCTATCACGAAGACCGGCTTGCGCGCGGCATAAAGAATAATCGAGTCGGCCGTCTCCGGGCCGATGCCTTTTACGTCCAGAAGAATCCTTCTTAACCTTCCCCCCTCGACGGCAAACAGCCGTTTTATGTCTCCCCCGAAATCTTTTTTAACTACATCCAAAAAATTGCGCACATAGACGGCCTTTTGGTTATAGTAACCGGACGGGCGAATCGTTTTTTTGAGCAGAGCATCCGGAAAAGAGAAAGGCCGACAGAAAAATCCAGTTCTATTAAGGTTTTCGACGGCTCTTTCGACATTGCTCCATGAGGTGTTCTGAGTGAGTATCGCGCCGACGGCTATCTCCAGAGACTCCCTTGACGAAGGCCTCTTGGGACACGAATATTCCGGACGTTTTTTTCCGCGGGGAGTGACTGGCCACCACCCCTGACGGCCGTAAGCGCCCAAAAGCACCCGGTATATTTCCGGCAACGGGGAAGCGGGTCTTTTTTTACGGGCGGTTTTTTTCAAGCGGTTTTTTCCGAAGGATAAAGCCGACCCAAGAAAAAAATCAAATGGCGCGGCGGCAGGTTTTTTTATACAGGCGGGTCAGTCTCTTATAGTCTTCGGCGTTGGCTTTTATCTTTGATATTTCTTCGGGAGTGATATCGCGAACTACCTTGGACGGAACTCCCAGCACGAGTTTGCCGGGCGGTATTTCAGAGCCTTCCGCCACGACGGCTCCGGCGCCTATTATGGAGCCGCGGCCGACCTTCACGCGGTCGAGCAAGACCGCGCCCATGCCGATGAGACAATCGTCGTCAATAGCGGCGCCGTGCACGACAGCGCCGTGTCCGACGGTAACGCCGGCTCCTATGATAGTCGGCGAGCCATAGTTCGTGTGAACCAAAGCCCCGTCCTGCACGTTGGAGCCCTCTTTTATTATTATATCTTCCACGTCGCCGCGCAAAACCGCGCCGGGCCAGACGGAGGCGTCTTTTTCTATTATGACTTTGCCGATAACGACGGCCTCGTCGGCGACATAGGCCGAAGGAGATATCGAGGGAATATGCCCGTCGAATTGTTTTATCATTTCAACACTTCAAGAAGTATGGTTTTCTGGATATGAAGGCGGTTCTCGGCCTGGTCAAATACTATGGAATGACGGCCGTCTATTACATCGTCGGTGATTTCTTCGCCGCGTCGAGCGGGCAAGCAGTGCATAACGATAGCATCGTCGGCAGCCGCTTCAAGAAGTTTTGAGTTGACCTGATAAGACCGGAAAGCATCTTGACGCTCGGCGGCCTCGGCCTCGTCTCCCATCGAAGTCCACACATCGGTATAAATGACGCCCGCTCCCTTTAGCGCGTCCGAGGCCGACTCGGTGTAAGTTATCTTGGCTCCTGATGCGCGGGCGAGCGCGGCGACTTTTTTGCGAACTTCACGCGGCGCCGAATAGCGCCGCGGAGCCGCGTGCGTGAAGTCAAGTCCGCTCATCGCGGCGAGATAAATCCAGGATACGAGCACGTTATTGCCGTCGCCGATGAAGGCTATCTTAGTTCTGCGGACGTTTTCAAGAGATTTTTTTTTCTCGACGATGGTTAGAAGGTCGCCGAGCGCCTGACAGGGGTGTTCTCTGTCGGTGAGAGCGTTGATGACGGGGATATCCGAGTTGCGGGCGAAGACCTCGATATCCGAATGCGCGAAAGTGCGGAAAGCCACGACGTCGAGATAACGCGACAGGGTGCGAGCCGTGTCCGCGACGGTCTCGCCGCGTTTGCGCTGCATGTCCGAGGATGAAAGTATCAGCGGAAATGCTCCGAGTTGATGCGCGGCCACGGCGAACGAGACAGTGGTTCTTGTGCTCGGCTTTTCCATTATTATGCCGACGGTCTTGCCGGACAATTGCCCGCGGGCGCCCTTGCGTCCGGCGAGCGTATCTCGCTTTAATTTAAGCGAACTTTCAATGAGAGCTTCGACGGCAACGCCGGAGCCTATATCGAGTATGGAGAGCAAGTGTTTCATAAAATTAGATGCCCTTCCCCCGCCTTGGCGGGGTCAGGGTGACACCGTTGAATTTTTACAACAGCGTCATTTTAGCAAAAAGACGGGCGGGAGGGCAAAATACGAAGCGGGCCGAAAAGCCACTTAACAATGTCGTCATTGCGAGGATCCCGCCGTGGCGGGAGACGAAGCAATCTCGCTTATTGTGAAATTGCTTCCCCCGACGTAACGTCGGGGTCGCAATGACATACTATTGCCATGATGTCCGGAATTTGATTTTTATCTGTTGAAGAACACCACCGAGCCGTCGGGCGCGGTATAGTAGTAAATCTTCCCCGAACCGGAATATCTGGCGCGATTGGATATTACTTTGCGCACATAGTTTTGCGTTTCTTTATAGGGGGGTATTCCGCCGTATTGTCTCACGCGGGAGGGCCCCGCGTTATAGGCGGCCAACGCATGGGCAAGGTCGCCCTTAAAAAGAAAAAGCATGTCCCTTAAATAACGCGACCCCGCCCTTATGTTTTCATCGGGAGAAGTCGGATTTTTTACTTTGAGTATGTCGGCGGTGGCCGGCATCAACTGCATAAGGCCGACAGCGCCTCTCGACGACACGCAGTAGCGGTCGAAGTCGGACTCGGTCTTTATGACGGCTTTAAGAAGCGCGGGGTCGAGACCGTAATCGGCGGCGCAATTGTTTATTATGTCATCGTATTTTTTTTCGGCGGCGGGCGAGAGAGTGAATAGTGAGAGAGTAAATAGTAAAGACAAAAAACGCGATTTTTTCAAAGCCTGATTTTCACTGTTCACCTATCCCCTATCTACTATCTACTATCCCCTATCTACTATCTACTATCCCCTATCTACTATTAATGTATCACGCCTATCTTGCGGATGACGGTAACCGTCTTCTCGCCGCGGGCGCGGACGGTTATCTGCGCGATGTATCCGCCTTTGGACACTTTCTGACCCGCTGAGTTGGTTCCGTTCCACGGCACGCGGTTGGCGCCTTTGCGCGCTCCTTCCTGGCCTTCCGAAAGTTTCCATCTATAAACTTCGTATCCGAGCAGGTCGAACAACGCTATCTCTACTTCGGCGTCCTGTTTAAGCACGTAAACTATATTGGTCTTGCCGGCCTCGCCGCTTTCTCTGGTATCAACGGGGTTCGGGTAATTGCTGACGGCCGATATCACCTCGGAAAGCACGCCGGTGGCCGCGGGCGCGGAGACGGCGGACCACGGACCCCACGCTCCCGCGAAGTTCTGGGCGCGCACGCGATAGTAATAGAAGCGGTTCTTCTCGCGCGGAGGATTCGACGGCAAATCAAGACCGCCTATCTGGAAGGCTCCGTATCTGCCGGATATTATTCTGACCGTGCGCCAGACGGGGTTCGCGTCAACGCGCTCTTGTATTTCGTAAGCCCTTACGCCCGACTCTTCGTCGGTGGACGGCGTCCATTCTATGGTGAACACGCCGCTTTCGGCCGGCTTGCCGGATTTCTCAGGGTCGGAGCGGGGGACGCCGGGCGAAGACGCGGGAGACACGTCAACGCGGTAGGCCATCAGAGAGGCGGCGGGGCCGTAAACGTCGGCTCCGGAAACCGAGGCCACCGCGCGAACGCGGTAGAAGTATCCATGGTTCGTGACTCGGGTTCTGGCGGGGTGATCCTGCGCCTGCGTTCCGTACATTGCCCTCTGGACGATAGTGAAAGTGTCGCCCGTCTTCGTCGTATATCTCATTATCTCGCTGCCGATGTATATCAGACCGTTTTCTATTTCAAAACCGTCCGTTTTACCGACGCGCAGAGCAAACGGCGGAGCGTCGAGACGGGCGATGGAGTTCTCCGTCTTGGTGACACGGGCCACTATCAGAGGCAGGTTTTCTATGGTCTTTTTATTGACGGTCGAGGCAAGCCAGCCCTCGGTGACGAAGCGCTCCGTCTCGTTGTTTCCGTCGGCGACATTGCCGATGCCGGCCTGATATTCTTTGAAGTTGGCGCTGGTGACGCGCGCCCATCTGGCATAGAGGCGCGAGTTGTCGGGCGACCATTTTTCGGGTATATAGCCCCAGTTTATGTTGCCGTCTTTCTTGAGGTCTATCTCGGGTATGCCGTCCTGATTGAGGTCGCCTATTATGTCGTCGGCGAAGCCGTCGCCGTCGAGGTCTGCGTCGAGCATACCGTTGCCGGTGATATCTATGTCGGCTATGCCGTCGCCGTCGAGGTCAATCTCGCGCTTTTCGCCGCGTTCGGAGCGGTCATCAAGATCGTTGTTGCCGTCGCCGTCGAGGTCAATGAATACTCCGCCGTCGGGACCCGCCACGCGAACGACTTCGTAAGCCACTCCCTGATAGGTCTTATTCTCTCTCTTCGTTATGGAATATCCCGACGGCAGACCGCCGTTCGAGTTTATCTCCTCGACGCACATCGCGGGATACCCGTCGCCGAAGGGATCTGCCCAAACCTTGGGTATGAGAGAGACCGGCGACACCGTCGGGGCGAATTTATCCATTATGTTTATGAGGCCTGACTGGTACGGGAAAGTGTTGCTCACGGCGGAACCAGCAGTGGCGGGGACTATGACCAGAGAGCCGAAACTCATCAGCGAAACGCCGGCGAGATGGCCTTTGGTATTGGGATTGGCCGAGAGGTCAAACTCTCCGATATCGCCCGTGACAAAGAGTGTGCGGGCGGTCGTGCCCACCTCGAAACCTTTTTCTCCGAGCGTCACCGTTGCCGTGCTGCCGGCGAAGTCCACTGTCCCGTGATTGACATAGCCCAGACGGGTGTCGGTCTTAGAGCTGAATACTCCGTCTCCGTCGGAGTCGTGCCAAACGGCTATGCGGCTGAAGTCGCCATAACCGTCGCCCGCTTCCGAAGGCGAGCCGATGGAGCCGACCTGACATATGCGCAACTTGTTGAGCGTGATATTGTTGCGGTCAACTTGATAATTGAGCCTCAACAGAGGCACTTGAGCCGTAAGCTGCTGAACAGCCGGCGGCGACATACTTTCCGCGGTGACTCTGATATACACGGGATTTATCGTGACCATCGAGGTCTCGTAAGGATAGCCGCCGACAACGATGTCGAGACCTTTTTCCTCTTCCTTCACGGCGGAGTTTTCATTCGGCGAAACGAGGCGCACCCAGGCTCTATCCTGAACTTTTACACCCAGAGAATTACCGGCGACGGCATCGTCTCCTATGTCATAAGCGACGAAGTAGGTCTGCGCTGTCTTGGCCAACATCTGAGGCTGGCTCAGAGTTATAAGTTTGAGACGGTTGCGATTGTCGGAGAGGTCGAACATATCAACCTTGGTCAGTGTGACGCCGGACTGGTGCGTCGCCGCGGCGGTGTTAAACAGCCCGCGGCGGGTAATTCTCAAAGACGGCCTCGGCTCGCCGGAAACCATGACAGTTCCTGCGCCCGAGAACTCCATTATCTCGTCGCCCACTTTGATGTAAAGTTGCGAGCCCGCGATGGGGAATTGGCCCTGCACCGAGAATGTCGAGGTAACGAGCATATCGAAAGGCACGGCTGCCAGAGTCGAGACAGTCACACTTAAAGTCGTAGACATCTCCGATACGCAGTTGTCCTCGGCGTCGAGTATTTCGTTGAAGTTCGAGTCCTTGTATATCTTGACGAACTTGACGTCCGAGTTGAGCGCGTAGGGGTTGTCAGCGTCGGGCGAAGAGCCTATGCGCTCGATGTCTATCCCCCACCAGCGGGAACTCGCCACGTCGGTGCGAAGTTTCATTCTCATTATCGGCACACGGGTCGCCGCCTGGTAAGTCCCGCCCGTCTGATTGACCGCCTTGGCGGAATCGTAGACGCGCATTATGCTCCAGCTTTTGACCTCCATTATCGCAGAGGCCTTGGTGTTTCTGGGCGGCGAGAAACCCGCGTCGAAGGCCTTAAGGTCTGGCACGGCTACATTGAAATATCCCGTGGATTGTATGGTAAGCCCGACGGTTCGTCCGACCTGAGCGTTTTCGGCGATGTCGTATGTGACCCAATAGACGTCCGCGGAGGGGCTTATGATTTGAGGACGCTTGAGATTTACGGTGAGGGTTCTGTCAACGAATCTCTCCGTGCCCTCTGTGATTAGTCCGAGGTATTTGGCCGTTGACGAGCTGTACATAATTTCCGCCGGCTCATACAGCGGTATCTCGGTGGCGGTGTCCTTGATAATTTTCCATATCTTGACTCTGGAGATGTCGCCGTCAACGCAACTGACTTGCTCTCTGCCTAGTCCGTCGAGCACGGAAAGGTCAATCCTCAATCCTTCCCAAACGGCCGTGTTCTGATTGGTAAACAGCGTCAACTGAATCACGCCCGCGTTGGTGTCATTCTGAACGACAGAAGTCGGCAGTATGTCGGAAGTGCGCACATACATCGTATCCACCGTCGGAACGATGACGGCCGAGGGCGAACTCATCGGGAAGGCGAGAACGCCGTCGGGGGTATAGTTCGACATTTGATGTCCCGCTTCGGGAGGACCGAGCGCGACTCTGGTTCTCTCCGAGCAGTATATGCCGGTGACTTCGTTCTGCGGGGTTTTGTCGGGGTCGGAGAACTTAGCCGACGGGCTTATGTCCATCGTGAGCCAGTAGAGCGTAGGCGTGGTCGTAACGAGAGTATATCCGCGATTGATGGCGGGGTCGTTCAGAGCGATGAGGGCAAGGCCGTTGCCGTCGAAGATTCCCTGCCCGAGTTTCGTTTCGACGAACTCGGATACCTCGCCGGTCGCGGGGTCTCTGTCGAGCACGCCGTTGCCGTTGTCCCTCCATATCTTAACTTTTGATATGTCGGTGTCGTCTCCGTAGAGTCCCAAAGGCAGAAGGCGATTGAATGTAATATTTTCGAGGCGCACCTCAAAGCCGCTTGATACAAGCGTGAACTTCATAAATGCGTTGTTGGTATCGCCTTGCGTGTAACTGATGCCGAGCGCCGCGGCCGATGAATGCGACTGCGACGCCGAGCCGAGCCGTCCGCGAATGACGCCCAAGAGCGTGTCGGCCGACTTGCCGGCGTAATATATTATTTCCGCGCCGATTATGGCGTATCCGCTCGTAGGTAGTCCGAGCGTGGGCGCGGCTGAATTGGACGGATCATTGGAATAGAGGGTTATGTAGTTTTGTGTTCCTGTTACGCCGCCGTTGAGTCGCGGCGCGGCATAAGAGCCGTCTTTGGTCGTGAACATCGGCGTCGGATTTATGGTGACTGTTCTGGGCGACGGGATTAAATCTCTGAGTCGCCCCGACAACGGCGTCGAATATACTCCGGTGGAAACCATAAAGTTCGGCGTGGATATGAAGAAGTTGTCGCCGTTTCGGACTACGCGCGCTCCCAGCGTGCGCGGCGCCTGCGTTTCAGGATCGTTCGGAATCGCCGTGTCGGTGATGTCGTAGGAGACGAAAAATCTCTGAGATTTGCCCTTAAACTCCTGTCTGCGTTCATCGTTATTTTTGATGAATATCGTCTGAACATTGGTTGATGTAAACACGATATTCGACATCAGGGGCTGTCCGGTGTTGCCGAACGTGCCCGAGCCGAGGAGCAAGTCGTAAATGGTTGAGAATATGCCGTTGTTGTCCGCGTCGTACCAGATCTTTACCCGGGAAACTTCCTCGACGAGATTGTTGTTGTCGCCAGCAGTGCCTATGCCGTAAATGTTGAGTCCCGACCAGCGCGCCTCAGAACTGCTCGTATCGAGAGTAAAGGTAAGAACCGGCTGATTGGTTGCCTGTTGCTGCAAACTTCCGCCCAGCGTCGTGTCGGTGGCCACGCAAACGACTGTGTCGGCGTATTCGTTGAGACGCAGGACGTAACTCGCCGATTTTCCGACCGGCGGAAGCCCTATCATATTGAAGCGGTTTTCCATATATTTGGGCAGCACCACCGAGAAATACTCGGTCGTGCGAATCTCAAGTCCGAGGTTGGCGTCGGCGTCCACCATCGAGAGTATGTTTATATCGAAAGTAACGAAGTAGTCCTTGGGAGTCGTGGTCAGTTCCTGTCCGCCGAGCGGACCCACGAGAGGAACTATGGCTTGTCCCGAGACAACCGTTCCCGCAAGGAAGCTCAAAGGAGAGGCGGAACGCGCCACGCCGGTGAACGTGTTGTTATTTATGTCAACGCCGTCATAGGTGACGACCTCGCGCTCGGCGGCTCCGTCGCCTATAACCAGACGTCCGGGCGCGGGCGGGAAAGGACTTAAGTCGGGTATGAAAGCCTGAATGTTGGCGACTCGTATCGTCGTATCGGTCGGGCCGAGGGCGGCGAAAAGAGTCGAAACCGGGAAAGTGCGCTTGTTGTCGGTCGGGGAGACGACCTGGTCTGTGGCGGGGTCGAGCAGGCCGTTTCCGTTGGAGTCGCGCCATATTTTTATGTCGGCTACGTCGGACGGATTGTTTTTTCCCTCGGGATTTCCGCGGTCAAACTTAAGTCCTTTCCATATCGCGGCTCTCTCCATGGTGGCCATGGTCAGTCTCGCCACGGGGATATTGCGGTCGCCCTGAACAGCCATACCGGGCACGCTGAAGTTGTTCGGGGCGGATTTGTTGTAGTCAACGAGGTTCGTTCTGTCGCGCGTGGCCTCGACGATAATGAGCGAAGAGACTATCGGCGGGATGGGCTGTATCTTTCCTTCGCTGAGTATCAGATGGTTGGCGTCCGAGATTCTGGCGCCCTGAGATTTCAGAGGCGTGGCCGAGTCGTGCATGCGATACACGACGAAGAAGTGCCGCGTGGTCGTATCTATGAGTTGCGTGGTATTGAGCATAACGAGCGCGGCGGCATCGGCGCCGAAGGTCGTCCACGGAGATATTCTCTGGTCGAGAGCGGGCTGGAATATGCCGTCGCCGCCGTGCGGGTCGCCGGTGGCGTTGTCGTCCATATATATGGCGCAGCCGACTATGTCCGAGTCGTAGCCCGTGCCGGTTCTGGTGACTCTTACCTGATACATCTGGCCCGTGAACTCGGGCGTCCACATGGATACTTTGAGCATTCCGACGGCGGGCGCGCCCTGATAGACCCAGGTGCTCTTGGCAAGTTCCGAGAATGTTCCGCGGTCAACTTCGTACCAGGCGGCTATATCCTGGCTGACGGCGAATACCCTGGCCTCTTCTTTGAGCACGGACGAGGTGGCTGTTCTCATCGAGAAATTATTCGCGGCAATTCTGGCCACGCTTTCGCCCGAGGTTGCAATGTAGCCGTGGTTGTCAATCCTCAATCCCAGAGTATTGGGCGTGGCCGACACCGTAGAAATCCTGACAGCCAAGAAATAGTTGCGCGAGGTAGCGGTTATTACTTCGGTCAAGTCGGTGAAATACCACGCGTTGGCCGAGGGATTGAACACTCCGGTTTTGACGAGATTATCGGCCGGAGGTCCGCCGAGGAAGAGTTCGCCGTCGAACTTACCGTTAAGGTTGGTGTCGCGGTAGAGCCCTATGGAAGTAACATCGGCCGACGGCAGAGTTCCGAGTTTGTCCACTCTTATCTGGGTAATCGTGGCCGTCTGTGTGACACCAGACGGCTGAACGCGGATATTAAGTCGCATCATAGGCACCGGCGAAGGCTTTTCGTCGGTCTCGCCGTCGCCCTGAAGAAGAGCTGTTCGGCGCTCGTATATGCTGCCTTCGCGCAGGGTCTGTTTTTCGGGAGTCAAGGGGTTCTCCGGCGCCATATCGTCGGGGGACACAACCACGCCGGCCGTAATTATGTTGCCGTCGGAGCGGGCGGGAAGGTCTCTGTCCATATCGTTCGTGTAGCCGACTACCTTGGCAGGGTCGCCGTCGGGAAGATGCGCGGTGGCGTAGTCGGTGACGCGGGCTTTGAGCGAGCCCTGTTCCTGATTGGTTACCTGAAGAGTCGAATATGTGCCGGCATCCGACGGAGCGTAGGCATAGTATGTGGCGCCGGAACCGGCGTCGCGGAGCGTGACTTTGGCGGGATTGCCGTCGTGGGAGAACAGTATCGTGCCCGTGTAGTGCTGGCCGTTGAACGAGTGCCCCGAAGCAAGGTTGCCGAAGCGGTCGCGCGCGCGAACCGTCAAAAGTCCCGGCTCATGCACGGATAGCGGGTTGGTGACGGGAAACGGATGATGAAGCGTAAAGTATGCCGCCGGAGCGGGCGTTATGAAGTTATTCTGCTCGGTGGTCAGAAACGGTCTGTTACTGTCGGTGCGGGCCGCGGCGCGCAGAGTGACCGTGCCGGTCTGAGTTTCAAATATGTATATGGTCGCAATCGTGCCGCCGGCGGGAATCATTACGTTGTAAGGAACGCCGGCCGATATGGACGCCCACGTGGGATCGTCGGGCGGAATCGTCGGGTCGTTCCATGCGTAAGTATTCGGCGAGTAGGGCGCGGAAAAACTCACTATAACGTTTTCCGTCGAGACGGCGACGTTGCCGAAGCGGTCGCGCATCTGAACGCTTATCGGAGACGGGATAAAATCACCGTTTCTCCTGATGACCATAGCGCCGCCTTTGGCAAGCGCGGTCATCGTCGAGGACGGAACGCCCGAACCGTCGAAATGTATCGTCGTTCCGGCAATGAGAAATCTCTGCGGCGACGTAAACACCGTCGTTACGGGCAAGTCGGGGATGACCTGATAAACCTGCGCGCCCGCCGTCCAGCCGATATCCACGTATTCTTTGGATGTAAGGGTATGTGTCCCGACGAGATAGTCGGTCATCACGAACTGGGTTGTGTGCATCCCGAGAGTAAAGTTGTGAATAACTTCGCTTGATGTCCATGTGGCGGATGTGTCGCCTATCGCAAAACGCGTCAGGGCGGCGCTGTCGGAAACTACGCGGATGCGGCGAGGATTGTCGCCGGAAAGATCCGCCGAAAGTATCGCAGACGGGTTAGAGAATTTATCCTGCGTCTGGAACATAAAGGCCTGACTCGTGGCGCCGGCAATGAGCGCAAGTTGAGGCGACGATACGAAGGCCGTCTTTCTTATGTAATCGGGTCTGACGTTGACCCACTGCGAGCCCTGCGTCCAGCCCGGACGGCTTTGCGCCGTGGCCGTTATGACGGGGCGCGAGCCGCCGGCGGGTTCGTATGTATCGGATGTCCTCGTATCAATATAGTAAAAGCGCGCGCGATATGCAGCGGTCGTTATTTCGACGCTCGTCGAGGGTTGCTGGAATGCCGGCGGAGGGCCGATGACTATGGCGCTGGAAACGGAGAAGCCCGAGTAGTCGTAATCCGTCGAGGACGCCCTCAGATTGGTCAGATTCAGCGTTATGGTCTCCGTCGAGAGAGTCGGGTTGTTCCACTTGTCCTGAATCTGCGCTTCCCAGAAGTTTGAGAGATTGCCGGGGCCGGAGGCGGTGTATTCGTAGGGAGTTCCCGCGGTAATGCTCCGGACGGGATTGTCGAAGTTGACCTTGGTCGTGGCGTCGGGGTTGACGGTAAGTTCGGCGCGCGCCCACCTGTCCGTGTCAACTCCAACTTTTGCGTCGAGCGTCCATGTTCCGGTTCTGCCGTCTTCGCCCGACGGAGTCGAAGACATCTCATCGTAATACACGAACGAGGTGGACGTGGACTTGTAGACGCCTCTTATGTAGAGACGGTTGTAGGACGGAGGCGGTCCGCCGGGATATTCCCTGAACTCCCATGTGCGCGCCGGCGACTGCGATTTGGCCAGAGAGTTGGTGACAAGATCCACCATCGTGTCGCCCTGATAGCTCGGGTTGTCCCACGCGTCGAGGCGGCGCACGGTGATAACGGATGTTTCGTTGCCG
This sequence comes from Endomicrobiia bacterium, assembly GCA_030018875.1. Taxonomy (GTDB): domain Bacteria; phylum Elusimicrobiota; class Endomicrobiia; order PHAN01; family PHAN01; genus PHAN01. Next base: position 15,524 of record JASEHK010000002.1, read on the forward strand.
GCGACGAGCGAGGACGGGAAATCTATGTAGACGAGACGATAAGGCGTGCCGCCTATGGATCTGACGGTCTTGGTGTTTCCGACGACGGCGCCCGTGGACACTCTGAGGCGCGCAGTGTCATTGAGTTTATTGGACACATAGTAGTAGAGTTTCGGCGAAACGCCCACCGAACCCGATGAATCGGTTATGGCATAGTCGGTGGCCGACGGCGCAAGGGTATCCGAGCCGGTGGCGTCGTAAGAGATTATTCCCGTTGAGCCGGCGACGTTAAACGCCGAAAGATTCACCGGCACTCCCGAAGAGGGCACGACGTTGGCGTAGGCATCGGAGAGATAGGCCGTCAGTTGTATCTTGCCCCAGTCGGAACGGGTGCCGGCGGGGACTTTTACTTCGTTGGCTTCGTGTTCGGCGCCGGACGTGGCGGTGATGAACTCGGGCGTGAACGCCTCGGGCGGGCCGGGGTTGACGTTAATCGTGTAAACCAGCGAGCCGTGATAGGGCGTATTTGAACGCCAGGACGAAACGTCCTCGACGGGATTCGTCTGATAGACCCTCAACTCGCGCGCGCCGGCTTTTTTAAGTATTACGCCGCCGACGTCCTTCTGGCCGTATTCGGAGACGTTCCATCCGGCGGTGGCGGGCAGGTCCGGCGTCTGCGGGTCGGCGAAGACCTCGGCCCACCACTCGACCATTCTGCCGCTCGTGGCGTAGTCCGTCCAGTTGTCGCCGGTTGAGACGAGGTTTTCGTACGTGTCGTGGAGTATAACCCGCGCGCCGAAGCCCGTGCCCGCCGTTATTGACGTCGGGAGATTTGTTATGTGCATATGATGCGCGGCGGCCGGCCACACGCGGACGTTGGCCGAGGTCGCCGTCGAGTAGTGGGGAGGAGAACCGTCTATGTCGGTGGCGACCAGAGTCCATGTGGACGAGGCCGTGCGCGGACCGACGGCGAACATGTTGTAGCCGTCTATCAGAACCTTAGATGTGGGTTCGGAGTCCTTGGTGTCCCACGTGGTTATACCGACTTCCGGCATAGGCCATCCGTCGGTGGCGCGGATGCGGTTGTTGAAGTCGTCCACTAAAAATACATCGGCGTTGAATGACTGTCCGGCCACGTAAGCATTGGCCGAGCCGGTCCTGCCCTGAAGGTGTCCCTGGACTCTCGTCTCACCGGGGAGTATTATCAAAAGGCTCGTGGCCGTGGATGCGCGCACCGTAAACTGCGGCGACGCCGACAGCGTGTATTCGGGAGGTATGCCATCGGTGTCATAAGCGGTAAGAACATGGAATGTCGTGGCCGTGCGCAGGGTTACGGGGAAGGTCTGGGCTCCCGATACAAGCGTAGCCGTGGACGGATCGGTGTCGTAGATATCGCTGGTGTGCACGAAAACCGACGGCTGGGGGTCGGCGTCGGAGACGAGGTTATAGTAGATGTCGGTAAGATTTACGGTCGCCCAGAATGGAGCGCCCGCAGTGCGCTGCGACGGCGCGCCGCTCTTTCCGTAGGGCTGCGGTGCGCCGGCTGGCGCGCACTTTCCGGGCGTGGCCGTCTCGCCTGGGAGCAGCAACTGAAGCAGGTCGGCGCCGGCCGAACGGACTGTAAATGTCGAGGAGTTTATCGGCGAATACAGCGGCGCCTGCAAGTCAACGTCGGCGGCCCTTATATAGTGAGCGGCGGAGGCGGTATAAACCGTGAAACTGAATATCTTGTATCCTGTCAACTGGTCTATCGGAGCGGGCGGAGGTATGTCGGCGTAACCGCCCGAAGGGAGCGAAACCTCTATAGAATCCAGGGCCTCGTTGGGAACAAGGTTCCAGTTTGCGTCGCACAGCCCGACGAGTATCGAGAACTGCTGGCCGGCCGTCAGAAGAGACGGCGTTCCCCTCTTGCCGTTGGGCATGCTGCCGTCGAAGTCCTCGCCGGGCAGGACTATATTGAGTTTATCGGGTTCGCCGGGGGTCACGGTGATGGCCCCGGAGACGCCTTCGAGGAAGTCGGGCTCGGACGGGTCGAGCGGGTCGTCGGCGTAGACGCGGTAAGTGACGGCGCCGGTGGAGGCCGTATTCATATAGACGCTTGCCGTTCCCGATGTCGTCATGAGGAAGTAGTATGACGTCGCAAATCCTCCGACGCTTTGTTTGGGGTTATTCGTCCAGACATTTATATTCTGGGTGGAGTAAGACAGGTTCCAGTAATCGTCGCACGCGCGCACCGTCGCGTTGAAAGAAATTCCAGCCCTCTGATTGTTCGGATTGAATCCCGCCATCTTGCCGGAACTCGAACCCGGGTTAGGGACTTCGCCCGGGGCAAGCACCTGGAATTTCTTGGGCGCGTTCGGATTTACCGTCAGAACGCTCGATATATGCTCAGAGAGATTCGGGGACGAGGCGTCGTTGTCGGTGGCGGTTATGGTCTGGTTTGCCGCGGTTTTCATCTGCAAAGTCGCCGTGGCAATGCCGCCCGTCATCGGCCTGTCGGCGCCTCCGGAGAATACTGCGTACTGGTCGGATGCGGCGAAATTTATGGGGTTCTGCGCGACGGTGCTGATGAAGTTGTAGTACTGGTCGGTGGCGTACGCCGTGACGGTGAAATTGACTCCGGCGGTCTGCGCAGCGATTGTGCCCGCGCGTCCTTCCGGAACCGTCTTTTTTCCGTTGACCTGCGACTGGCCGGGCAAAGCGATTATAAGACGGAACGGGACATTGGGAACGACCGCTACCGGCGAAGACACGCCGGCCTCGTAACTTCCGGCGGTGGCCGTTATGGTATGAGTGGCGGCCGTCAGAAGCGTGGCGTTGAAGTTTCTGGTGCCGCCTCCGAAAGACAAGGCCGTCGGAGTGGACCAATAAACATCCGTCGAGGCGAGCGAAACAAGGTCGGCCCCCGTGGTCACGCGGTTCCAGTTGGCGTCGCAGAGATTGACGGTAAGCGTAAACTGCGCGCCCGCGGTGCGATTGGACGGCGCGCCGTCTTTACCGTCGGGCTTGCCCCATACGGCCGTCTCGCCGGGGAGTATGGTCTGGATTTTTACCGGCGCGCCGGGCTGTGTCCAAACTCCTGCCGAGGTTCCGCTCGAAAGATAGGGCTCGTCGGTGTCAAGGGCGCCCACGGTCCACGACGAGTGCGCCGTCACGAACATAATCTCTCTGACCTGCGAGCCCTGCGTGAGCGCGGCTTCCGTCGGATGAGTGTCCCACGGGTCGGTCGTTTCTATGTCCACAAGAGAGGTCTCAATCGGCGCGACGTTGAACCATTTGTCGGTGGCGTTGACGGTAACATTGAAGGACGCGCCAGCGGTGCGCATCGTTGGCGTTCCCGTCTTGCCGTAAGGCGACTCCTGCCATTTGCCGGAAACTCGCGTCTCGCCGGGAAGGAGCATCTGAAGTTGCGTTGCTCCGGCGGGGAGAACAGCGAAGGGCAAAGTGTTTGTGGACGTAAGAGGCGAACCGCCCTGGTCGGCGACACTTATGGTGACGGCGTTCGTCGCCGTAAATAAAGTGTAGATGAATGTCGTCGTGCCGCCCTGCAAAGATTTTTCCTGATAACCCAAAGGATAATCGGCCCACGGGTCGGTGGACATTGTTCTGACGAGAGGCGTAACGCCGGTCTGAGTGTTCCAGTATGCGTCCGTGGCATTTACCGTAATGATAAACGGCGCGCCGGCCGTCTGAGAAACTATCGAGCCGGTGCGTCCCAGAGGCGAGCCGCCGCGCTGAACCTGATTGGGCGCCAATATCTGGAATTTCACCGCTGTCCCCGGGTTAAGTTTGATGTTCGGCGTGGCGTATCTTACCAGAGAGTACATCTCGGATTCCTCGGCGACGATGTTCCATCCGGTCGCCGAAGACGACACGTTTATCCAGTCGTATGTGAATTGGCCGTTTGTGTCCGTCACACCTATATAGTTATTGCTCGGAGAATAGATATCGTGATTAAGTTCCGACGCCAGAGACGGTGGAGTGCCGGTTCTGTTCAATATGGCCTGAACTCCGCCGGGCGTCGGCGTGAGATTCCACCAGCGGTCCACTGCCCTTACGGTAACGTTGAACGCCACGCCGGCCTGCAGATTCACATTGGGAGCGCCGGACTTTCCGCCGGTGTAGTCGAAGTCGGTGTAAGGCGGTTTTCCGGGAACGGCCGTCTCGCCGGGCACGATTACCTGAAGTTTGTAGGTTGTGTTCGGCCCGACGGTGATGTTGCCGGTAAAGTCGGAGTTAAGCCCCGGCGCGGTAACGGTCGCCGACGATACCCTGGCCGTAACGAGCGTCAACTGGAATGTCGTGGTTCCGTTCACGAGAGCGCGCGAGGATGGCTCGACGTCCCATGGGTCGCTCGTGTTTACCGTCGAGAGGGGGTTGGACGAAACAGTGTTGTAGTAAGCGTCCACGGCGTTTACGATAACGTTGAACGGCGTGCCGGCCGTGCGGGCGGAAGGCACATTTGTTCGACCGCGTCCCGCGTCATTGCCGGGAGTGTAGACCTCGCCGGGGGCCAGGAGCATCACCCTGTTTATCGCGGCGGGTCTTATATAAACTTTTTGCGATGTTCCCGAAACTACACCGGGCTCGACGGTCGAGGCCGTTACCGTCTGAGTGGAGGACTGCTTCATCGTTATATTGAAGGGCCTGACTCCGCCGGTCAAACCGCCGCCGGCAGGGTCTGTATCGTAAGGGTCGCTCGTTACCATACTGACGTTGCCGCCGGCCGTCGAGATTAGGTTATACCAGTTGTCGGTTCCGCGCACCGTGGCCACGAATGCTAATCCGGCCGTCTGAGAAGAGGGGTCGAGAGTCCATCCGGCTGTTCCGTCATAGGGCGGTTTTCCCGGAGCATACGTCTGCCCGGGCAGTATAATGTGGAGCCGCGTCCACGAACTGGCCGTGACGGTAAATATCGTAGATGTCCCGGCGGAATACGTGAAACTTTGGTCGTAGGCATAAGCGTAATGGGAGGTGGTCGCGGTAACGAGAGTCAGAGGAAATATCTGCGTGCCGTTGGCAAGCGAATTGACGGCGGGCTCATTGTCCCACGGATCGGTCGTCACTATGCCGACATCGGGGTTGGCCGCCTGGTTTATGTTCCAGAGTATATCCGTGCAGTTCACGGTTATGTAGAACTGCGCGCCGGCTGTTCTTGACGCGGGTGTTCCGGATTTGCCGATAGGTGTGTTGGGACGGGCCGACTCGCCGGGCAGAAGCACTTGAAGTTTCACGGGCGGGCCGGGGTTTACGGGTATCCAGTCGGAAGTCGTGTTGCCGTAATAAAATCCGCTGCCGTCGGTATCCTCGGCGTGCAGATAGTGAGATGTGTTGGCCGTTACGAGAGTTATGTTGAAGACCGTCGAGCCGGCGATGAGCGGCTGATAAATTGGGTCCCACGAATATTCCGGCAAGCCCTCGGCGGTGTCGTCGTTGACATCGCCCGGAGTGCGAAGGGTTACTCCGGGTTGCACCGCCGGAAGTATGTTGTTGTATCTATCCGTCCCCAGGACTCTGACGGTGAACCACGTTCCCGCCTGTTGCGTCGCAGGCGTTCCGGATTTACCGGCGGAAGAACCGGGCAGATGTGTCTGGCCCTGAGGGAGTATCAGGAGTTTGGCCTGAGGCGGTGTGTCGGCGGCGGGCTCAACGTTTATCGAGGAGCGCGAGACATAGTATCCGTCGGCCGTTACCTGAACTGTCGTTCTGTCGTTGAGAACACCTTGATAGAGTGTGGCTTTTCTTAAATTAACCGCGAACGAGTATTTTCCGCCTTCAAGAGGCATAGCCGCAGGCACGCTTCCGTATATATCGGTATGCGCGACGGCGACAAGGGGATTGTTAACCGAATTGATGTTCCAGTACTTGTCGCAGGCCGCCACGGTGGCGTAGTAGGTCGCGCCGGCCAGCCACGCCGACGGATTACCAGTGGCGCCGCCCGGATACCAGCCCTCGCCCGTCGGAGCATACGGCGGACGTCCCGGCGCGTGGGTCTGCCCGGGCATAAGTAGCAACAGGTAGACCGCGTCCGACGCGGCGAGTACCGGCACGACGGAATTGCCGCTCGTCAGAGGAGAGGGCGGAGCCGGCGACGTAACATCGGCGACGGTGATGGTTGTATTGCGGTTGGCCGGGTTAAGCGCTCCGGCGTTGCCGGTGATGAGCGTCGTCGCAAAGACGGTTACGCCGTCCTGTAACACGAGGTCGGCAATTGCGGGCGCGTAAGTATCGTTGGATGTGAGGCGCACAGTGGCCGAGGAATACGACGGGTTCCACTTGGAGTCGGTCGCCTGCACGGTAACAAGGAACACCTCGCCGGCCGTGCGCACCGACGAACTGCCTTGCTTGCCCGTGGAGGAGCCGGGCAAAGGACTTTCTCCGGGGGCCATCACAAGAATCTTGGACGCTGTTCCGGACTGCACGCGCACTTTGGGAGATGTGTCGGGCAGAAGGTATCCCGCCGGCGAGCCGGGGGCGGTGGAGGCCGTTATCTTCCAGCCGCCGCCCGCCGTCGAGGACGCGGTTATGAGCGTCGTCCATATCTCGGCGGAACCAAAATTCGTGGACTGATTGCCGGGCGGCACGAAATACGGGTCGTCGGCGGTAAGCCGGACGGTCGGGTTGGTGTTGGTGTTTCTGTTCCAGTATTTGTCTACGACATTGACGGTAACCAGACTCGGAACGTCGGCCGTCCAGAATTGCGGCTCGCCGCCGGTCTTGCCGCCGTTATCGTAATCGCCCGGAACGGCCGTCTCGCCGGGCGCCAGGATCTGAAGTTTTTCGGCCGCGCCGAACCCTGATGTAATCGGAGGCGTGATATATTTGGCGAGGTTGTTTCCTCCGGCGGTGGAAGCCGTAATCGTATATGCCTCGCCTACGCCCCGTCGGAACTCTATCTGGAATGTTACCACACCCGATGTCGTGGAGTTGGATGCTGGATGGATGTCGTATGGATCTTCCGTCGTGACACCGACGAGAGCCGAGGTAGTAGTAACGAGGTTCCAGCGATTGTCGGTGATGAGAACCGTTACCCCGAACGGAGCGCCCGCCGTCTGATTCGAGACCGTGCCGGTCTTGCCGCTCGAAGTTCCGGGGGCGTGTTGCTCAGCAGGAACGAGAACCAATAATCTCGACGGTGGCGCAGGGTCCACTTTTATTTTGGGCGTAACATATTCGGTGTATCCGGCTCCGGAGGCAGTTACGGTCCAGCCATCGGTTGACGACGTAACGAGAGTTATGTCAACATTTTTGACTCCGCCGACGAGGCCCTGCGCTCCGGGATTAGTGTCATTAACATCGGACGTTACGACGGTGGCGACTACGTTCTGATTGGGCGCGTTGTAGAAATCATCAACGAGATAGACGGTAACGGTAAATGTCGAACCCGCGACTTGAGTATTTACCGTCGAGTCCTCGGTCTTTCCGGCCTTGCCCGATGTCTTTCCGGGCGCCCACGTCTCGCCGGGGGCGATGACGAGATATTTTTTGGCGTCGCCCGGGTTGACGGTAATTCTGGGCGAAACGTCGTCGGACAGCGACGGAGGATTGGGATCCACGTCGCGCAAAGTTACCGTCCACGAAGACGGCGACGAGCCGAAGCCCGACGTTCTGAACTCGACGGGGAAGGTCGTTGTGCCGTTGACCAAGAGCCGCGACGACGGATAGACCGCGTAAGGGTCGTAGTCGCCCAGTTTTACGAGTTCGACCCACTGCATATCCACGCCCGAATCAACGCGGTTCCAGTATCTGTCAACGAGATTCGCCGTAACGTTGAATCCGGTTCCGGCGACGCGGGCGGTGGGCGCGTCCGTCTTGCCGTAAGGCGCCGCGTTCACTCCGTTGTTCCATTTACCCTCGACGGCGGTTTCGCCGGGCACGAGCGTCTGGAGGCGAAGTTCGGCGAGCACGTCTATCTTGGGTATTACTGTGACTATGCTCGAAGTGCCATGGCTGAGATAATATCCGTCGGGAGCGATGGAAGTGTCCACCGCATATATTCTGTGGCTCGAGCCGCGGGTTACGAGCATCACAGGGAATACAGTGGCGCCGTTGGAAAGCGGCTGAGTCGCGGGATGAATGTCGTAGGAGTCGGTCGTATCAAGACGGATGCCGTCGGGGTCGTTGTAACCGGCCTTGGCGTTCCAGTTTGCGTCGGTGGCGTTGACGGTAACATAGAACGTGACACCGGCGGTGAGCGTCTGGGGAGTTCCCTGTTTTCCGGCCGACGAACCCGCGAGCAAAGTTTCGCCAGGCACAAGAACCTGAAGCCGCGACACCGTTCCGGCAAGCACCGTGAACTCGTCGGAAATGTTAAGCGCCATAAACGGAGACGATATATCGGATGCGGTGAGCGTCTGTGTGGACGCGGTGACGGGCGTGATGACGAAGTGCGTAACGCCGGCGATGAGAGCGCGCGTGGCGGGATGTATGTCATAGAGGTCGCTGGTGGCCACTGAAACGGACGACGTGTCGGCCGGCTGGAAGTTATAGTAGTCGTCGCAGGACTTGACGGTTATCGTAAACGGCGAACCGGCCGTTTGAGCCGACGGCGAATCGCTTCTTCCCGCGGAAGTTCCCCACGCCTCGGACTGTCCCGGCATCAACACAAGGAGTTTGGCGGCCGAATTGGGCTGCATCGGCACGGCGGCGGAATCGTAAGCCGTAAAGCCTCCGGCCGCCACGGACACCGACCATCCCGTGTCATTTCTGGTGATAAGAGTGACGGGGAAAGTCGTCGCGCCATTCATCAGAGCGCGCGCGCCCGGATGAGTGTCGTTCGGATCGGTGGTGGTAAGGTCGGCCGTCGGATTGAACGACGAGTTTCTGTTCCACCAGTTGTCCGTGGCGTAAACCGTGACGGCAAATTGAGTTCCGGCCGTTCTGGTTGAAGGCGCTCCGTCGAGACCGTAGGGCGCGATGTCGAACTTGCCGGGCTTGAATGTCTGCCCGGGCAGGAGCGCTATGAGACGACGATTGGCGGGGTCGGCGCCGTGGGCGTTGGGCGAAACCGATATGCCGGAGACGCTCGACGCGCTCATCAAGGACTGCGGCGCTTTTGCGACGAGTGTCCACGAAGTATTCCAGTTGAGAGCGTCGGTCGCTGAAACGAATGTCTGATTAAATGTCACCTGGCCGTTGACTATATTGGCCGTGGCCGGGTGGACGTCGTAGGGGTCTGTCGTCTCGACGAAGGACGCCGTCGTCGTCGAGGTCTTGTTGTACCAGTTGTCAACGCCGTAAACCGTAAGAGTAAACTGCTCGCCGGCGGTGTAAGTATCGGGCGCGCCTTCTTTTCCGGCGGGAGTCTGTTTCCATCGTCCCGATTTATAAGTTTCTCCGGGCATAACCGCCAACAGGCGCACAGGCGCGTTGAAAGTAACGGTTACGACGGGCACGCTGTAAGATGTAAGCGGGTCCATATCCTCGTCGGTGGCGACGATGGTGTGAGACGATGCGGTGAAAAGCGCGAACGGGAGCGTCGCGCGTCCGCTCACCAGTGACTGCGGTGTCGAGAAAACCGTTTCATAGCCGCCGGTCGCGGTAAGCCGCACGGTGGCGTTCGCATCGGCGCGGCGGTTCCAGTATTGGTCGGTTCCGTCAACCGTGACATTATATGATTGTCCCGCCGTCCACACGGTGGGCGAGCCCTGTTTGCCGGACGACGAACCGGGCAGAGGCGATTCGCCGGGCATCATAACGAGAAGCCGCACCGCCACAGCCGAGTTGACCGTTGAAACTACGGTCGTGTAGGGCTGATAATTATAACCGCGCGGCGGCGAGCTTTCTATGTCGGCGGCAGTAACACTGAAAGTGCCGGCGGTCACCAACGCAAGATTAAAGTTTCTGGCGCCGTTGACCATAACCTCGGCGCCCGGCTCGGTGTCGTAAAGGTCTGTCGTCGCAACTTGAGTGTAAGCATTGCCCTGAACGGGATCGAAGCCGTAGAGAGCGTCGTTAATTACGTTCCAGTAATGGTCTGCGGCGTGGGCGGTAAGAGTGAATGACGCGCCGGCCGTCCTGACTGTGGCCGCTCCCGACTTGCCGCCGGTGTTATTGGGATATGTGTAGGGCGGTTTGCCGGAGTCGAGCGTTTCGCCGGGCAACAACGCCAGAAGTTTTCTGGGCTTGCCTTCGCCGGGCGCGTGAGGCGCGGGATTTACTTTCACCGGCTGCGAGTTGGCCGTGTCGTATATATTCGGCGAGATGTCGTCGGCGGTTATGGCCCAGCCGGTCGTCGAGGCCGTCACGAGATACCAGTAGTAAGGCGCGTCTATGCCTATCTGGCCGTTGGACATCGGCTCGTCAACATAAGTCGGTCCCGACTCGGGCGGCTGGCGGTCGTGCGGGTCGGCGGCGGACAAGCGGATGGTCGGCTGCGGGTCAACGTTTGTAACCCTGTTATAGAATGGGTCTGTCACGGCCACCGATATTCTGAAGTTCTGACCGGCCGTCTGCTGACTCGGCGCGCCGGCTCTTCCGTAGGGCTGAGAATATCCGGCCTCCTCGCACTTGCCGGGGACGTGGGATTCTCCGTCAACGAATATCAGGAGTTTGGCGGGAGCGGCAGACTCTACCGTGATGACCTCGCCGGTCTGCTCTATAAGCCCGCCGCCGACTTTCTGCGCGCGGACGCGGCGCGTGGCCGCCGTATAAGCCGTGGCGGTGAATGTCGAAGTATTGACGAGAGTTGTCGTGGAGGCGAAGACTTTTCCGTAGGGATCCTCTTCGGTGGAAGTGATTACGACTTTAACATCCACGGTAACGTTAGTCGAGGTGACGTTCCAGTAGGAGTCGCATGCGTTGACCGTAACGTTGAAGGGCGAGCCGGCCGTCTGGTTTACCGTCGAGAAAGTGTTTTTGCCGTAGGGCTCGGAAGCATAAGGAGAACCGTTCCACTTTCCGGGGACATTGTTCTGGTTGGGCGAAAGCACCTGAAGTCTGGTGGCCGCGGCGGGATTGACGGTGAACTGCGCCGTGGTGCTTGTAACGTAAACCGGCGGAGTGCCGTCAACGTCTTCGACCTTTACTCTCTGAAGTTTGGCGGTTACGGGCGTAACAATAAAGGTTTCCTGTCCCGCTATCATTGATTTTGTCGTCGGAATGACCGCGTAACCGTCGTCTACGAGCGTAACCCGCGCCTCAGTCGGCGCGTCCACCGCCAGGCGGTTCCAATTGGAATCCACAGAATTAATCGTAACGGAGAATCCCGAACCCGCGGCGCGCGGAGTTATAGAACCCGTAACGCCGGCGCTATGCCCGGGCTCGGCCGTCTGTCCCGGCATTACTATCTGGAGGCGTCGTTTCCCTTCCGTCGAATCGTTATCGGGGTTGACCTCTATCGCGGCTACCGTCTGAGAACTCCACAAAACGGCTTCGCCGGAATCATCATAAACGGTGATGTCGGTATAGACGGTGTCAAGCGTGTTTCCCGTCGGACGGGCGCGGCGGAGCGTCAGGGGTTTTATCGTCTGACCGACTCCGGCGGGCAGAGATTCGGTTATCGTCGCGGCGTACTGGTCGGTGGATACTACTTTTATCTGCCTGTCTCCCGACGTATTGTGGTTCCAATATTGGTCGCAGGCGCGGACGGTAACGTTGAACGCGATACCCGCCGTGCGCGACTGCGCCGAGCCGGACTTTCCGACGGAAGCGCCAGGGGCGGCGGCCTCGCTGGGAACGATTATCTGGAGTTTTGACACGGAAGCGGGACCGACCGATATCGCGGGACTCGTGTCTCCTGGATAGTTCGTGCCGGTCTCGCCGGAATCCGACACGGCGACATAGCGCGACGCCGGCCCGTTCGTCTGTCCCGTGGATACGAGATAATTTATGGAGAAGTTTCTCGCGCCGGCGGTCAGTGAGGCGGATACGGGGTTTGACTCTATCGAATACGGCGTGATACCAACGTTGACTTTTGGCATCGTGGCATTCGTTACAATGTTGAAAAACTTATCCACCAGATTGACGGTCGCCTGATAAGTGACTCCCGCAGTGAGCGCGTCCGGGTTTCCCGACTTGCCGTAGGGAGCCGCGCCGCCATAGTAGGAAGATTCGGGCTCGTTGACCTTGCCGGCGATGCGGGTTTCGCCGGGCGCGAGCGCCTGAAGTTTCATATCTCCGACGGTAGGATTGGGTCTTATGTATACTCCGTTCGATGTGCCCGACGATATTGACGTGCCGCTGAATACGCCGGCCTCCATATAATGCGTGGCGGCCGTTATCATCGTAACGACAAACGTCGTGGAGCCGCCGGAAAGCGGAGTCGTCGTCGGATGAATGTCGTAGGTATCCGTCGTAACAAGTCGTATCACTGCGTTCGCATCGTCGCGGCGGTTCCAGTAATTGTCAACCGCAAAAACCGTGACGGTGAAGGGAATGCCTGCCGTCTGCATCGTGGTGGTCGTCGTTGAGCGGCCTCCGTCGGAATAAGGCGCACCGTAAGGCGGCTTGCCCCATACCGCCGTCTGACCCGGGGACAAAACCATAAGGCGGTCCACCGACGCCGCGGCGAGGGGGATGGGAGAGGGAGTCGTGTGCGCCGTCCAGTTCGTCGCGCCCTGATCGTTGACGGTCAACGTCTGATTCCCGCGGGTTATCAATGTCACGCTGTAAGTCGTGGCGCCTTTGGGCAGGCCGTCGCCGCCGACGAGGGCCTTATCCTGAGGAAGCGAAGTCGCGTAAGCGTCGGAAGCCGTAAGCAGACGGACGGTCGTTGAGGTTGACGGCACGATGTTCCAGTAACGGTCAGTGGCGTCGGCCGTAACGGTGAATGAAACGCCCGCGGTCTGTCCCGACGGCGAACCGCCCAATCCGGACTGAGTGCCGGGTTTGTCCGTGGAGCCGGGGACGCGGACTCTTAGTTTTTCGGGAGCCGCGACGCCTACGGCGATGTCCACAAAGCCGCTAACCGAGGCGCTGTCTATGTCGGTAACATACACTCTGCGGGTTCCGGCCTTGACTAATTTAAGCGTCTCGCTCGATATCAGGGCGCTGAAAGTCGTGGCGCCCTGCACCTCGTCGGTGAATCTGTAATCGGCCGGCAGCCAACCCTTCCAGGCGACGCTCTCGTCGCCGGTAATGTAGGGCGCCTCGGGCTCGCCGGGCGAACCTATGGGGCCGTCAACGGTTAATCGCACGCGGCCGCGATAATTTCTGGCGCGGTCGCCGCCGCCGTCGGGCTGGTCCTTGGCCTCGACCACGAGGCTTACGGCCGTGCCCGCCGTAGGATTGGAATTGAGCGTGGACACGTTGAAGGATTTGGCGGGCAGCGTCACGGAGAATCTGGTCCAATGCATCAGTGTATGGTCCTGGACGTTTCCGGCGCGGTCTTTCGCGCGGGCCTTGGCCAGGTACCATTTGCCGGAGCGCCACAGACCGGTCATTTCGTCCACGGAAAACCATCCGAGACCGCCCGTGGCGGGCCGCCAAATGAGCGAACCGCCGTAGGCCGTCCACGTGGAACCGTTCCACAGAAAATCGCCGGAGGAAGGAGCGCCGTTCTCGTCGGAGTCCAACACTATGACAACCTGTGTCCCATCGGTCAGAACTCCGGAGTTGCCCACGGCGTTGAAACTATCGGCCGAGGTTCCATATATCCGGGCGATGTCCACCTGATACGAATCGTTCTCGGGCACCGTTATCGCGGACGTAGGCAGCGTAACGTCGAATATGAACTGGTTCGTTACTATATTGGTTTCGATGTTGGGGCTCGATGCGCCAAAATTATTTTGCGCCATGTCGTGCGCGCGCGAACGGACGCGGTATGACCTTCCGTCCTTCCATCCGTCGGGCTGGAGCGGATCCATAAGGGCCGGCTCCACGTACGACCAAGTTACCGTGCTCCCGCCCACGGCCGAGGTGGAGAGATTTACCCAGATGTCGCCCGACGACCAGAACTTGCTGGAGCCATCGTCGTACCAGGTCGCGCCGGCGGTCACATCGTATATCTGTATCTGGACCTTCTGGATGCCCGCGGTAATGTCCATGGCCGTGCCGGTTATCTGCGACAGAGAGTTATACGCGCCGTTCGACGCGGGAAGAACCGCGCGCGAAACGGGCGGTTGTCTGTCGAAGGTGAATATGTAAGCGTCGGTAATGGTTCTTATGTTGGACGAGGGCAAACTCGGGTCGCGCGCCTCGACGTCAATCGTGTAGGTTTGGCCGCTCGTCCACGCATAGTCGGGACTCAACGGGTCAAGGAAGTTGTCGTGCGAATATGTCCAGTCTATCACGCCCGTGCCTTGTCCCGCTGCGTTGACCCAGGCGTTCGCGGGGTCGCCGAATGTCTGCCATCCGGTGAATGACCAGTATTTTCCGTCGGACTGTCTTCTTATTCTGACGCGGACGGACAAAACCCTAGTCTCGACGTCGCGCGCGGTGCCCGAGAGCGTGGGGAGTAAGTTTATGTTATTGCCGGCGGGAATGGTGACGGCGGCCGTCGGCGAGACGTTATCCATCTTGACGCGCGTGGTGGACAAGACGGTTTGGTAGTTTCCGGCATAGTCGCGGGCGCGGGAAATTATTTTGTAAACTTTGTTGTTCGTCCACGTGACGACGGCGGACGTAGACCATTGAACCGCGCCGGAGCCGGAACCCGCGACTACCGTCCAGAATTTTTCCGTGGCATCGTCGGGAGAATCCCAATTTCCGATGGAATCGTTCCAGGTATAACCCTCGCTTTCGTCGTAAACTTTTATTTTTACGCCGAGGATGCCGTTTGAATCCGCGGCGGTTCCGGTTATGGAAGGAATAGAGGAGTAGCCGCGGTTCTGTCCGTCATAAACATTCTCGGGCAGACCGATTAAAGAATCCGGAGCAACCTCGTCGAACTTAAACGTAGAACCCGCATTAAGCGGCTCAAGTTCCGCGTTGAGAGCTTTGTCGTAAACCTTGCATTGTATCGTGTATGTCTCGCCGTCCGTCCAGACCGGCATATCGGTGTCATAGCGCCACTTGCCGGTCTTGTCTCCCGCGCCCATATCGAAAAGAGTCGTGGGAAGTTCGTTGACGGTCCCCTGCCAAACCGTGCCGCCGCCCTGATAGTAATCTCCGTTGGATCTTCTAATCAATACTTTGACCGAGCCAATGCCCGTTGTGCCCGGACCTGTGTCGGGGTCCGACGCGGTGCCGGAGAGCGTGGGAAGCAGGCGGTAAAATCCGCCGTCAACGGGAAGCGTAACGCGCGAAACAGGTCTGGTCTCGTCGAACTTGAATATCTTGCCCGACGACGGATCCTCGGCGTTTCCGGCGACGTCGTAGGCGCGGCTCTTGATATGATATTGATGTCCGTCCGTCCACGACGACATATTGTAAGTCCAATCGGCCGCGCCCGTAACCGCGGGCCACGTGGCCGGCTCGCCAACCTGCCAGGAAGCGCCGTTCCAATATGTGCTGGGATACGTCAGGTTGCGGATGAGTATTCTCACCTGCGAAAGGCCGAAAGCGTCGGCGGCCGTTCCGATTATCTGTGTGAGCGCCTTGATGTCCGCATTATTGGCGGGATAGTTTACGACGGAGGTCGGCTTGGTGACATCGTAAACGAACTGTCTTGACCCGCCGGTTATTTC
>JASEHK010000300.1 GCA_030018875.1 Endomicrobiia bacterium
CTGACACGCAGTGTCATGCTGAACTTGTTTCAGCATCCCTTAAAGAACGAGCAACCACAAAATACTTAATGCGTTTGTATTAGTTGACAAGTCATTATGTCATATTACGCGGCTGTATCACGGCGCGGGTATTACAATATCTTCTCCGAGTTTAGGCAAACCCCGCTCTATTTTATTTCGATTCGCGTCATATATCTTCTGCCATTTGTTGGCGTCTCCGTAATACTGTTGTGCCAGAGATCTCAGCGAATCGCCGGCGGCAGCGCGATGTCGGAATGGCCATACCCTCTTGGGCGCCGGCGCCGAGGATGCGGGACGCGCGGGCGGCGGAGCGGAGGGCGCCGGCTCGACGGCGGGGCCCTTCATTAACTTTAATTTCTGCTTGATAATCTCGGACGCCTCGGAGTCAAGGATGTCCACGAAGTCGCGGGCCTTTCTGTATGCTTCTTCGGTCTCCAATAGTTTTTTGTTGAGCGTAGATAGTTCGGCTTTTGAATCACTTATGCGTTTTTCAAGGTACATAGTTTTTTCCGTGTTTCGTTCCAGAAGCACCTGAGAAAAATTGTAACCTCCGAAGCGGCACACGAAAGAAAATCCGAAGCGACCGGAGGATTTTATCTCGAAGGGAACCATATAATAGACGTCGAGCGCGTACGGCCAAAGATACGCTCCGAAACCCACGGAGACGGCCTCATCGCGGGTATTGAAGCCCGCGCGAACGCGACCGAGAGCGCCGTAAACTCCGGTTTCGAATCCCAAATATATTTTGGATTTGGTGTCAATATCGGCGGCGACGAGATATTCGTCGAGGACATACGTAGCGCCGCCGAGACGGGCCGAGGCGGATTCGCCGCCGCCGGTAATCGCAGCGCCCAAACGCCATACATCAACGGGAAACTGCGCGCCCAAAGTGAAGTCGGGTTTAATCTCCCCGACATAGTCCGCGACAGCGCCGGCCCGCGCGCCCCACGAAAACCCCGGCAGAAAGTCGAATCGCTCGGGGCGACCAAAGGCGGCC
The DNA here is from genome assembly GCA_030018875.1 of Endomicrobiia bacterium. Classification (GTDB taxonomy): domain Bacteria; phylum Elusimicrobiota; class Endomicrobiia; order PHAN01; family PHAN01; genus PHAN01. Next base: position 1,019 of record JASEHK010000300.1, read on the forward strand.
GAAACCGCGAACTCCCTCGACGAAAGATTCTTGGAAAATAAAGCCGACGCCGGAGCGAAACCGCGGAAGATTCTCGTGTAGGAAGTGTCAAGGTTGATGCCGGATACGGCTCCGTTGGCAAGACCCGCCGAGGCCTCATTTTCCTCGGCGACGGCCAGAGATGACGGGTTAAGAATGACGGATGACGCTCCGGCGGGCTCGGCGACTCCGGCGAAGGCCATTCCGGGCGAGCGCGATGGCGTCGCGGCACAAAGGCGGGAAGCGGGGAGTAGGAAGTGGGAAGTGGTAAAAAAGACAAAGATAAAGGCGATGAGGCGGGCAAACGACGTCGCCGCGTAGGGGCGGCCTTGGCCGCCCGTAGGGACAGGTCGTGACCTGTCACTACCACATTTGTCATTCCCGAATGCCTGCCCTCGAATGTCTTTATCGGGGGCCTGCCCTCGAATG
>JASEHK010000301.1 GCA_030018875.1 Endomicrobiia bacterium
GCAAGATATTTAAACACCACTGACCCAAAGAAACTTGCCAACCATTGCATGGAGGATTTAGACAGCGACTTCGTCAAAAAAATAAAAAAGGGAGATATACTCGTCGTCGGAAAGAATTTCGGCTGCGGATCGTCAAGGGAGCATGCGGTTATCTCCATAAAAGCCGCCGGGGTTTCAGCGATTATTGCGGAGTCTTATGCAAGGATATTTTTCAGAAATGCTATAAATACAGGACTGCCCGTATTTGTTTTAAACGACACATCAAAAATAAAAAATGGCGAGACCGTGGAGATTGACGCAAAAAACGGAGCGATAAAAAACATCACAAAAAATAAGACATATAAAACAGATCCCATGCCGGCATTCATTGAAAAAATAATAAAAGCAGGCGGGCTTATAGGCTATGTTCGAAAAAAGAAAATATCCAAGAATTAAATGCCAGCTTTTTACCGAACTTTATGAGAGCGAATCCGTTTTAGGCATAGGCGAGATTTTTGACATCTCGTCCACCGGCGCCGGGCTTGAATCACATACGCCTTTTGTAAGAGGCCAGTGGGCATCCATAAGGTTTATTCTTGAAGGCGAACTTCTGATACTGCCTATTGAGATAGTGCGGGTGGAAAACCGGACAAGACGGAAATTTTTTGGCATAAAATTTCTCCCAGATAATCCTGAAACGATGGAAAAAATAAAAAAATACGTAGATAAATTCAAACAATAAGGAGAGACCATGCAAGAACACAAAATCGCCTTGTTGCCCGGAGACGGAACGGGACCTGAAGTCGTGCGCGAAGGAATAAAAGTTCTAAAAGCATCGGCGGAAAAGTTTAAATTCAAACTGGAATTTGCGGATTACGACCTTGGCGGGGAAAGATATAAAAAAACAGGAGAAATCCTCCCAGACAGCGTTCTTGACGAATTGAGAAAGTTCAAGGCGATTTATCTGGGCGCGATCGGTCACCCCGACGTAAAACCCGGGATTCTCGAAAAAGGTCTTTTGCTTCGTCTCAGGTTCGAACTCGACCAGTACATAAATCTCAGGCCGGTAAGACTCTATCCCAACGTCGAATGCCCGCTGAAAGACAAAAAGCCGGAAGACATAGATTTTGTCGTCGTCAGGGAAAACACCGAAGGTCTTTATGCGGGAGCGGGCGGATTTTTGAAAAAAGGCACAAAAGACGAGGTCGCAATACAAGCTTCCGTAAACACAAAAAAAGGCGTCGAGAGATGTTTGCGGTTTGCATTTGAATATACAAAAAAAAGAAATACCAGAAAACAACTTACCCTTTGTGGAAAAACCAATGTTTTGACATACGCCTTTGACCTCTGGGAAAGGACTTTTTACGAAGTGGCGAAGGAGTATCCAGGAATTAAAACAGATTACGCCCATGTTGACGCGATAACGATGTGGTTTGTCAAAAACCCGGAGTGGTTTGACGTGATTGTAACCGATAATATGTT
>JASEHK010000302.1 GCA_030018875.1 Endomicrobiia bacterium
GCTAGTGACATGAACACAGGGATCTATCTTTCCGCCGCTGATAGGATTGCGATTGCGGCGGGTGCAAATGCGCCGATAATAGTAGATAAAAGTTATATTGAAGTAAGTCAAGTATTTCGCCCTGCTCCTGACAACTCAGTAAATTTTGGAATCTCAACCCAACGTTGGTTGAATGGCTGGTTTTCTGGAACAGTCAGCTCGACGAATATAGTCGCTTCAAGCGTTAAAACGGCGGGAATCACTGTAACCTCGACGTTCGCAATGGAAGGAACCGCAACTTCGACTTTCGCCGGTCCTGTTTCTTCGACAAGAATTTTTGCCAACACGGCGGACTTCGGCGGTATCATTAGCGCAAACAGCACTTCAACTTACTACAACAGCATAATTGCGGCCGATCGGACCGTCACGTCCACCGGAAACATGAACACGAACGGCAGACCGCTTCAAGTTTTAGCGCGCGGCAGTTTGGTCTATGTTTTGGATAGCGGAGGCGCACAAATCACCGTTTACGATGTAGCCGCGCCGCGCTCGCCTTCAAGCACCGAAATTCTGACTTGGGCCACGGGCGGAGTCGCGCAGTTCGATATCGCCGGGGAATTTGTTTTCGGGGCCAACACGACCACGGGGCAAATCCAAAGAATAAACCTTCGATATCCCAACACGGCGGCCTCGGTTGTGGCCACGAAAGCGGATCTGCTGTCAGTCAAGGTCGAGGGGCGTTACGTGTATGCCATGGGTTCGAGCGCGCCATCAATCGAGATCTATGAAATCAATCCTATAGGGAGCACTTTGACCAAAATCGGTTCTACGGGCTTGAACAGTATAACCAAAGGCTTCGATATCAAAGGAAGCAACCTGTATTATTCGAGCGGCCTCAGCACCACGCGCGTCGCCGATATTTCGGACCCGGCTGATCCGGAAGAAATTTCTTTGTTTGCGTCGAAGTCTCCCGACGAACTCGTCGCGCAGGGCAATTATCTCTATGCAACCAACGAATTACTGGGCGACCAGGCATTGAAGATTTATGACATCTCGAATTCGGGAGCGGTTTACGAAGTATCTTCCCTTGATCTCAACGCGACAACGACCAACCTGTTCGTGAGCGGCGATTATGCGTATACCGCCACGTCGTCCGGCAGGATTTTCGTGATAGACGTTAAAAACCCGAGCAGTCCGACTCAATATACGCTCACGACTTCCGGCGCCACCGAAGCGTTCAACGATATCTATGTTGAGGGGCATTATCTCTACGCGATTGATTCAACCACCAATAAGTTCTACATCTATGACCTTGGCGGGCTGGAAACAGTCGGTTTGAATTCGTCCGTAGCCCGTATCGGCACGCTCGATGTTACGAAAGAAGCCGCTTTCCAAAAGTGGGTAGACATGCAGAGCGGTTTGTCGGTTGCCGGCGGTGTGTCTATCTTGGGCGGCTTGAATGTTG
>JASEHK010000303.1 GCA_030018875.1 Endomicrobiia bacterium
GTTGTCCAGAGAGATGACGGCCGAGGAACGCGCTCTTCTTCAGGGCATAATAAACGACGCCTACGAGCAGTTCGTCTCGGCGATTTCAAGGGGGCGAGGCACACCGCGCGAAAAAGTGCTTGAGTTCGCCGACGGAAGGATATTCACCGGAGCCCAGGCGAAGGCCGCAGGCATAATTGACGAACTCGGAAACCGCTCCGACGCAGTGGCGCTTGCGGGAAAACTCGCCGGCATAAAAGGCGAGCCGCGGGTGATAACGGAGCGCGACCCATTCGAGGAGTTTCTGCAGTATTTGGATATGGGTCAGTTCTCGCGTTTCGACGCCGTAGCCGTCGGCGCGGGAGCCCTCAGCGCCTCGCGATTCGGCGAAGGCGTGAGATTTGAATATATGCTGGAATGACAAAGCCGCCCAAAACTTAGAGACGCGAGCGAAACGAAATATGAGTGAAGACCCTACTCCTTACACGACAAGCCCCGCTATGCCCGCCGAAGGGTTGTTGAGACGCCTACTCACCGGCGGAACAGAAAAGTTCACATTCGGATTTTCCTGCCTCATAGCGGCCTTCTCAATATTCAATTGGCGACTGGGGCTCTCCGTCGCCGAGACATCGCGCGCTGGAATGTTTGCCGCCGACATCGCGGTATCGGTCGTCCTATACGTGGGCTTTCTGGTTTTCTGGACGCCCTTGATACATCTCTTTGCCGAGCGAGACTCTGCCGGAGCGAGGGCTCTTATCCGGGAATCCAACATCGCCACGGCGGCGCTGGCGCTGGCTCTGCCCATGGGTCTGCTCTTTCGCGCCCTCTCGATGCGCGCGCCTATGGCCGCGTCCGACCTGCTTCTGAGATTATTTTTTATATGGCGTTTTTCCACGGCCGTGATGAAAATATACTCGATGGGCAGGTTAAAGTCGCTGCTTATAATCACGTCCCCCGGCTCGCTCTTCGTCTTCTGGACTCTGACGACCTCACTTGCTTGCGTCGTCAAATTATGGCAGTTTTTGAGATGATTAAATCGGCGCGGACTTTGGCGTCCGAAGATAACTTGACGGCTCTCGGCGATATACTGAAATCCTGCCGCCTTTGCGCCCACTCTTGCGGCGTGGACAGGACACAGGGCGAAAAAGGCCGCTATTGCAATGCCGGCGCGGAGGCTGAGGTTTCAAGTGTCAACGCGCACTTCGGCGAAGAGCCGCCAATATCGGGAACGCGGGGTTCGGGAACTATTTTTTTTGCCAACTGTTCGCTTGAATGCGTGTTTTGCCAGAACTATCCGATAAGTTCGCTGGGAAATGGCCGCCCAATTTCGGCGCAAAAACTCGCCGACGCTATGAAAAATCTTGAGGCGCGCGGGGCGCACAACATAAATCTCGTGTCGCCGACGCATTACGCCCCGCAGGCCGCCGAGGCCGT
>JASEHK010000304.1 GCA_030018875.1 Endomicrobiia bacterium
CTCTTTTCGTCTTCCATCGCTTGTGATACCAGACCCACTGTTCGGGACGGCGCCGGACATAATGCTCTATTCTGGCCGTGAACGCTCTCGTGTTTTCGAGTATGTCTTTTTTTTCGTCCCCGGTTCTTATAAGTTCGACGGGTTCAAAAAACGCCCGGTGGCCCAGCAACGACTCGCGTTCCATAAAAGCGTATATCACCGAGCAGTTCATCTTCAGCGCTATCGCGGCGGCGCCCACGGGAGTATACGCTTCGCGGCCGAAGAACTCGACGAAGTCGCCCGGGACTTGGGTGTCCTGGTCAATTATCATTCCCAGAAAATGGTTGGCCCGAAGGACTTTTATGATGTCGCGGGCGGAGTATTCGGTGGCGCGCATTATCAGATTTATGCCCATTCGCGAGCGGTTGCCTACGATGATGTCGTTGACCTCCGGGACGTAAAACTTTTTGGCCATCACGGTCAAAGGGTATCCCATATCGGCTATCACCGCTCCCAAAAGCTCCCAGTTGCCGAAGTGCGCCGTAATAATCATCGTTCCGCGTCCACGCTTGTGAGCCGCGGCCAGCGCATCCGCGCCCTCGACGGCGATGAGCTTCCTTAAACGTCGGCGGTCGTACTTCGGGAAACTCACGAACTCGGCAAAGTTTTTCCCCTGATTTTCGTAAGCGTCGAGGCAGAGTTTCAGGACTTCTTCGGACGAAAAAGACGGGTAGGACGGCGGGATATTATCAAGCGCCGCCGATGATCCGGTTTTATCCAGATAAAATCCGAGGCGGCCCAAAATGCCTCCGAGTCGCACAGCCGCCGACAACGGTAAAAGCAGGAAGATTCGCCGCAGAACCACCGCCGAGATATATAAAAAAACCGCCGAGAATCTTTTGTAGAGTATTCTGCCGCGCGAGTTCACGGTTTGTAAGGCGCAATCGCGCGCGACCAAAGTCCCCGCGATTTAAGCAGCATCTCGGCAAACTCCCTGAACGCCCCCTTGCCGCCACGGGCGCGAAGGACTATATCGCATATTTTTTTCACTTCGGGGTCGGCGTCGGCCGGACAGACCGCGATGCCGGCCGCCGATAGCATCGGCAAATCTATTACGTCGTCGCCTATCGAGGCCGCTTCGTCCGGACGTATCCCCGCTTTAGATATTATGACGTCAAACGCTTTTTTCTTGTCGGCGCACTGTTCATAGAGCGAAGCGCCGAACTCGGCCGCCCTGCGCCTTACATCCTCCGATGATCTGCCGGTTACGAAGGCCAGAGCCACTGGCGAGCCGGCGTTTTTTAGCAAGGCCATCGCCAGACGGTCCCTGACGTTCCAAATCTTCAAGTCCCCGGCGCCGCCGTCGAGAATGATTATCTCTCCGGCGGTGAACACTCCGTCCACGTCGGTCGCGACGACCCTGATTTTTTTG
>JASEHK010000305.1 GCA_030018875.1 Endomicrobiia bacterium
CGGGCGGGACGGCGCGCGGCCGCCTCGTCCTCGACGGGCGCGAGGTTGTCAACTTCGCTTCCAACGATTACTTGGGGCTCTCGACATCCCCCGCCGTCGTCGAGGCGGCCGGGGCCGCCGCCGTAAAATACGGCGGCGGCGGCGCGTCCTCCCGTCTCATGAGCGGCAACTCCGAGATTCACGAAGAGCTCGAAGCGCGCCTGGCCGCCTTCAAAAGATCCGAGACGGCGATGGTTTTTCCGTCGGGCTATCAGACCAATCTCTCGGTGATATCCTCATTAGTCGGCGACGGCGACTGCGTTCTCCTCGACCGCCTGAACCACGCTTCGCTCGTTGACGGCGCCCGGCTTTCCGGAGCCCGCATCGGCGTTTATCGCCACGCCGCCCCCGACGACCTGGCGCGCGCGCTCAAAATAACCTCCCGTTATCGGCGACGGTTAGTCGTCACCGACGCGCTTTTTTCGATGGACGGCGATCTCGCTGAGCTCGGCGAAATCGCCGGTTTGGCCGAAAAGCACGGCGCTATCCTTATGATAGACGAAGCCCACTCGACCGGCATCTTCGGCGCGCGCTCTTCCGGAGCCGCCGAACATTTCGGCGTCGAAGACCGCATCGCCGTTAAAATGGGCACTCTCTCTAAGGCCATCGGCTCTCAGGGCGGTTTCGTATGCGTTTCGTCGGCGATGAAAGATTATTTCATCAACAAGTCGCGCGGCTTCATATACACGACGGCGCTCGCGCCTTCTTCCTGCGGCGCGGCCATCGCGGCCATCGCGGCCATCGCCGCAAATCCGTCGGTCGGCGCCGCGCTGCTTGAGCGCGCCGCCAAACTTCGCTCGGCGATAAGGAAAATAGGATTTGACACGGGGCGCTCCTTTTCGCAGATAATTCCGATTCTCGTCGGAGAAAGCCGCGCCGCCACGACGCTTTCGGACAGACTTTTCGAAAAAGGTTTTTATGCTCCGGCGGTTAGGTATCCGACCGTGTCGAAAAAATCAGCGCGGCTCCGCGTTTCTCTTACGGCCGCTCACACCGACGACGACATCGAAGCTTTTCTGTCGGCGCTTAAATCATGCTCGTAAAAAATTCGCCCCCCAAAAAAGGTATCTTCATAACCGGCACGGACACCGGCGTAGGCAAAACCTACGTCGCGCGCCTCCTGGCGCGCGCGCTTTCATCAGGCCGCCATGTGGCGGTATTTAAGCCGTATCTCACAGGTTCGCGCTCGGACGCTCGCGCTCTGCTTCGCGCCGCGCGTTCAGGGCAGACCCTCGATGATGTCAACCTTTATTTTTTCAAAAAACCTTTGGCGCCCCTCCTCGCGGCTCGTCTCGAAAAAAAACGAATCTCCGTCGGGAGAACGCTCGCGGCGTTTAAG
>JASEHK010000306.1 GCA_030018875.1 Endomicrobiia bacterium
GATTTATAATACGCCGGTCGGTATAACGTGGAATAATTCCACCGACGCGGACGGCGATTCGATCAAATACATAATAGAACTCTCCACTAACAATGGTTCGACATGGTCGGTTTTAACCGACACGCCCACGGCAAGTCCGTTCGGCTGGGTCCCTGCCGCTGAACAGATAAGCAATCAGTGTTTCATAAGAATAAAATCCACGGACACTTTTTCAGTGTCATCTTCCAGCCAAAGTCAGGTATTTACTATTAGTTCCGGGAATGAATCTCCCAACCTCCCGTCTGCGCTGGCGCAGTACACTTCCGTCGGCGGAACGTGGGCGACGGGCGACTGGAAAAGTTATCAGCAAATCAGAGCGACATTTACTTTGACGGATCCCGACGGGAGCGACCAGGTCAGGTTCAATATTCAATTCAGCACACTCTCGAATTTTTCATACAACCACATCAGCGCGACATCCGCTTTTATGGCGCAGGGCGCGACGAATTATCTCACTACGCTTTTGCCGGACGGGACTTGGTACTGGCGGGTTCGTTGCGGAGATAATTCTGCCGCGTCGAACGATTGGAATTATTCCTATTCTTCAATGACCGTCGTCAGTAACAGGCATTTCGGTATTGACGTTTCTTCGCCGGTTCTTTCAGCGCCGACGCTTGCGCGCGCGCACATTATGGGCATCGGCGTTGATGTCTCCTGGTCGGTCGCGGTTGACACATACTCCGGCGTTGCTAACTACAAAATCTACCGCGCAACTTACAACTTTTCTTCCACAAGCGGCCCTAACGTAACGCTTCTGGGAACTTTGACGAACGCCACGACTCATCAGGATTCGTCGGGACTGTCCGCCAACACCACTTATTTCTACGCTATGACGGCGGTGGACAATGCGGGAAACACCTCGCTCAAAACCTCGAACACCGAGATACGCACGGCCAGGATCTCGATAGACGGAAACGCCTCCGACTGGGCGACCGCTGTCGAATCCCCTTGGGTCAACGAATCAACCACGACGCTCGTCTCGACGGGCGGCAAAACGCCTTATTACGAATGGTCATGGCGCGACAAGGCGTGGGAGCGCCGCACCGATTCCTCGCAGAACAGCAGCAATTTCGATTTGAGATTTTTCAGAGTGGCCGCCGACGAGGAATACATTTATTTTTATACAAAGTCCGACAACCTGACGGACAAGAACTATTATCATTTTGCCGTCGCGATAGACACCGGAGGGACCACCGGACTGGACTGGCTCGGCGACGATTCCAACTCCAATACCAACGGCGGGGCGGCGATGGGCTTAGGCGACGAGTACGTTTCCTCTATAAAAGCCGCCGCGCTTGTGGCGTTCCGCTACATCAGTTCGGCGGGCACCGATTTCAG
>JASEHK010000307.1 GCA_030018875.1 Endomicrobiia bacterium
CCGATATCGGTTTAGGAGAACCAACTATGAAACACTCAAAATGCAATTTCGACGAGCGCCTGATAAGCGCTTGCGTTGACTCGGAGACCACGCCCGAGGAAACCGAAAAAGTAAAAGAGCACGTCCGCCTTTGCGAGCGTTGTCGCTCCGACTATTTCGCGTACGTATCCGCCCGCGCCACCTTTCTTTCTGTCAACGGCTTCCCGACGGTGTATGAGCCCGCCCCTAACACTCTCTGGCGGAGCATCAAACGTAAAATAGCCGCCGCCTCGAGCGAACCTACGTTCGATATCTTCGAAAGATACTTTTACAAACTGACCCTTGCAGCGGGTATGTTGCTTTACTTGTCCGCCGACACTTTCAGTCCGGAAGTTACGATGCTTTTTGGGCTCTACTTCGGATTTCACCTCTATATTTATTCGGACAAATTCGATTACAGACGCAAAATGCTCGATGCCTGATAAAAGCCCCATGATACTATCTCTTATATTCGACGAGACGGCTCAGTCCACCGTCGAGTACGTGATGATAGCCGCCATAATGGCGATATTCGGCCTGGGCGCCGTCAAAATGTTCGGCGCGGCACTGGGGTCGTCGTTTAAGCGCACAGCGTCGTGGCGCGCGGGACCGGCAGGCATTACTTATGGGGTGAAATAACGATGATGAATAAAAGACCGGGGGGCGGAAGTGGAAAGTTCCGGTGCTTTTTCCACTTTCTACTTCCCACTTCCCACTCCCCAATTTCAAACCGCCGCGGCCAGGGAGTCGTCGAGACGCTTTTTGTTACCGTGCTGTTCTTGAGCGGCGTTGTATTCGCGATGGTACAACTTAATATGATAAGTATGCAGTGGCTAAGAGCCAATGAAGCCGCCTTCGGAGCCGCCCGCGTTGCCGCCGTCAACGACGGGACATATACCGAACTTGCCATAGACGAAGCGGCCTTTCGCGCTGCCGTCTATACGCTCGGACCCAAAGCCGTTCCGGCTCAAAGTTTCACGACCGTATGGTATCCGGGCGCGGATAAGACGGTGCTTGGCACCGACCTCGGCGGCGAAAAAAGAAAGATGCTTTCCGGGCACATTTACTATCTTCAAAGAATAGCTTTCGCGTCTCTTATTCAGCCCCTCGCCGGCGACAACGACCCGTTTATCAAAACGCAGGGCCGTGCGGGGAGTTTCTACGGCGGCGGTTTCGGGACTCTTGACGTGTCGAGAATTAAGGGCATAACCGGCGCGGCGCACGCGCGTCTCGTGAAATCTCCGGATAGAAAGTTTCTTAACAAGGCCTACGAAGGGGCAAAAAAATTTGACGAATGAGTAAGAAAGTAAATAGTGAATAGTAAATAGTGGCTGAGTGTATGGGGAAAAGATGAGGGCG
>JASEHK010000308.1 GCA_030018875.1 Endomicrobiia bacterium
CCGCCCTTGTTTTTTTCCACCCTTCCACCTTCACCCTTGTCACTTTTTCACCTTTTTACCTTTTCACCACTCGCCACTGCTTTTTGCCCCTCCCCGTCGGCGACGGCGTTTACATCCTGCGTCCGCGGGCTTTGCCTGCATTTGAGTTTTGCCCGTAGTCGTCAAATCCTTCCGCGCTCATGTCCCCGCCGTCCGCGATAAAGTCGTCCGAAGTTTCAGCCGCCGCCGCTTCGGTTTCGCCGTCTTCGGACACTCCGGCCGATTTGCCCGCAAGCAGCGATACGACGTCTTCCCGCGTGATTTTTTGGACGACTTTATGCATCTGGTTTTCCTCGGCGGGATCCTTGATTATCTTGTAATAACACTCCTTCGCCTCGCCGGGTTTTTGCCCAGCGCGGATTATCTTCATGGCGACCACATCGCCCTGTTTGATATTTGACGCGGACACGCGCAGGGCGCCTTCTTTGTAAAAAGAAACGAAGTCGCGCTTGAACCGGCCGTCCGCTTCGGCGCCCGTGATGAGCGCCACGTACGACTTGCGAAGCGAGCCCTTGGTCACTATCAAATCATCGCCCATAAAGGGGTCTTCCGTGTCCGCGTTACCATCGTCGCTATCGTTGAATATCGGGGTGTTCGGATCGCCGAAAATGTCGTCGTTCTGGGCGCCCGCCTCGTCGCCGGACATACTTGCCGCCTCGCCGTTTTGAGCAAGCATCTTTTTTACCTCCTCTATGCCGCCCGGGATTTTCTTGACGATATTGTGCAGCGCGGCGTTGTCCGCCGGCTCCGAGACGATTCTGTAAAAATGCTCTTTTGCATCCTTGTCTTCGGGCGACTTTACGATTTTTAAGGCGATGATATCGCCCGACGCGATGTCCTCGGGCCTAATCGAAAGTCCGGCTATGCCCTTCTTTTTCGTCCAGTCGAGTCCCGTATAGAGAAACTCTCTTTTCACGCCGTACTTCTCGTCTATGCCCGTGATTTTTGCGACGTAACTGCCTTTGGCCGCGCTGTCGGTTACTTTAATCATGGCTCCCGCCTCCTTTGTTGATTTGGATTCCCCGTTAACGGAGGAATCTCTTAAGTTTTCCATCGCCGGACGTCGGCGACCGCCGGAAACCCGTTCCGGATGGATCGCGTAAACCCCGGTCTTTTTTTCATCCGCGTCTTCGGCGCCATGGCCGTAAATGTTTTTTTCTTCTCTTATCACCCCCTGGGCTTTTTTTGAGACGTATGATTTAAGCCCGCTGTTTTTATCAAGAACGATAAAATCCAGCATCTCGATTCCGCTCAAATCGCCGTTGCGGCATAGTTCTTTTATTTTTTTGTCGTCGACCTCGTAGTTGGAGCAGACGAT
>JASEHK010000309.1 GCA_030018875.1 Endomicrobiia bacterium
TTTCTTCGACGTCGGACAAGGCGACGCCGCCCTGATATCAACGCCCGACGGCAAGAACATACTCATAGACGCCGGGTCTTTCCGCGGGGCCACCGTCGAGGAATCCGAAGAAGGCGTGCACATAACCGAGTTCGACGCCGCCGAAAAAGTCATCATCCCTTATCTGAAAAAAAACAATATCGCGCGGCTCGACGCGCTCATAATAACGCACCCGCACGTTGACCACTTCGGCGGCGCGCTCAAAATTCTCGACGACACTTCGATTGACGTCGGGCTTTACGTGGATAACGGCTTGGCGGTCTCAAATCCGTTCTATCTGGACATGCTCGATAAAGTCCACCGCCGCCAGATTAAATATTGGACGCCCAAGCCCGGCGACGTCCTGCCGGTTTCCGACAATGATTTCAGCGTCAAGTTCCTCCTGCCTCAGATGCCTTTCGACGCCAGAGACAGCTCCGCCGTCAACAATTCATCTCTTGTCGCGCGCTTGCGTTACAAGAGCTTCACCGCGCTCTTCACCGGCGACATAGAGACCGCCGCCGAGCTCGAACTTCTCGGATGGAATACCGACCTGCGCTCGACGGTGCTTAAGGTTCCGCACCACGGCTCGCAGACCTCCGCGACTCTCCCGTTTCTGGAAGTCGTCGCGCCCTCGGCCGCCGTGATATCCTGCGGTCGCGCCAACCCCTACGGCCATCCCCACGAGACCGTCATCGAGCGGCTTTCGCGCCAGGGCGTCAAGATTTTAAGGACCGACGAATCCGGCGCGATAATCTTTCAGACCGACGGCAAGAAATACGTTCACGGCGCAATAAAAAGATAGGCCGACACCTCCAAATCGCGCCCCGTCGGAAAAATAGTCGAAACGGTCTTTTCCGCAAAAATTTTGACAGGGACTTTTGATTTTTGTAGAATAACCCCTTAAGAGTAACCGGAGACCGCCCGCGTACGCGCCTTCCGAACGCGCGCGAAGCGATCTGTGATAAAAGTCACAAAGCCCGCGCTCCCCGCATCCGCGCAAAAGTACTTGAAAATGGTCCGGTTTTCTGCTATATACAAAACAAGAAGTTCACTACACGTTTTAATTTCGCTCCGCGTTTGATTATGAGAACAAAAACGGCTACAGTCGGCGGTTTGATTTCGGGTGATTGCGCCCGATGGTTTTCAGGGCTTTCGCTCACGTAGAAATTGCGGTGTGTCGAAGAGCAGATAAGAACCGTGGCGAACATTACTTCGCGTGACGATGCCCATAACAAAAGAAAGTTACTTTCAGATTCTCGTAAGAAAATTCGATAAGTTTCCACCAAAGTTGTATCAGAAACAAGGCGAGCAAAAAGTGAATAATAAAATTTC
>JASEHK010000030.1 GCA_030018875.1 Endomicrobiia bacterium
TGTAGCGGTTGATACAATTACAATAGGCGGTCCGTATATTTATGTTGTTGGGCGTTCATCTAATGGTGTTGCGGGGGAGGATTATTTCACAATAAAATATAACGCTTCAGGTGTGATGCTCTCATCTGTTACTTTTAATGGTGGGTATGAAGATATTGGCAGGGGTATAGCGGTTGACAATTCCGGCAATGTTTATGTAACCGGTGAGTCAAATAACGGCACAAATCTTGACTGTATTACAATAAAATATAATTCATCTTTGGTATTTCAATCCTCTGCTGTGTTTAATGGTGGGTATTATGACTATGGCAAGGGTATAGCGGTTGATAATTCCGGCGATGTATATGTTACCGGTGGGTCAGAGAACGGCACAAATTTGGACTATGTTGCAATAAAATATAATAGTTCTCTTGTATTTCAATCCTCTGCGGTATTTAATGGTGGGTATGTTGATATTGGCTTTGGTATAGCGGTTGACAATTCCGGCAATGTTTATGTTACGGGTAATTCAGATAACGGCACAAATTATGACTATGTTACAGTAAAGTATAATTCATCTCTGGTATTTCAGTCCTCTGCTGTGTTTAATGGTGGGTTTGATGAAGGGGGCTTTGGTATAGCGGTTGACAATTCCGGCAATGTTTATGTTACGGGTGTGTCAGATAACGGCACAAATAATGACTTCCGCACAATAAGGTATCTGCCTTCCGACTTACCCAATGCCTCCGACGACACCACACCGCCCGCAGCGGTGACGAATTTGTCCGGTCAACCGGGAAGCGCATCTGGCGCTGTGCGACTACAATGGTCAATGCCCGGCGACGACGGGCTTGCGGGCGCGTTGCCGGCGGGTTCGGCTTTCAAAATTCAGGTATCAAGCGTTCCCGACGGCACCGGCGACGGCAGAACCGGCTGGCTGTATCAGGAAGCGCAGATTTACGTTTCCACGTCGGGCGTTACGCCGAATACAATAGTAAGTTATGTAGTTGCAGGGCTTGTCCCTGCTTCAACATATTACTTCAAAATCTGGCACGCCGACGAAGTCCCCAACTGGTCCAATCTTTCAAATACCGCCACATCGTGGGCGCAGATTTCCGCGCCACCGCCCGGCGCAGACAGAGTATGGTCCCGCCCGGCCAACCTCGGCGGCGGCCTGGCTTCCGTGGCGTCTAATTGGTCGCCCGCGGTCGTTCCGTCGAGCGGGTCCGCGGTCTACTTTAATAATACATCCACGGCGTCGTGCAACTGGGACGTAGCGGGCATTTGGCTTTCATCGTTTACTATGACCGCCGGATACGCCGGACAAGTCAATCTTTCCACCGATGTATTCATTGACGGCGGCGTTTTCAAGTCGGGGGGCGCTTTGGGCGTGGGCAACAGCCGTCTTGAATTAACCGGCGACTTCAACAGCACCGCCGGAGCGATGAGCGTTGGGTCGTCGGGCAAGGTAGTTTTTGTCGGCAATCAATTGCAGCGCGTAAACGCTTCCGGAATGGTGACCTTCGAGGTTAATTCGTCGAGCGATGTCGCAAACGTCGTTACGGATTTTATGAGCGTAAACGGCAACGTTTCCATAAAATCAGGGACTTTTCGCGCCGGAAACGAAATAAGAGTCCGCGGCAACTGGACGCAGGATGGCGGAGTATTCGATGCGCAAAGCAGCACCGTTACATTCGATTCCACAAACCTCCCGCAGAATATAAAGGCGCTCGACACCAATCCGTTCAAAAATTTCAAAATCAACGCCACCACTTACGTCTATGTGAATTCGCCTACGGCCGTCACCGGCTCCTTCACGCTGGCCATGGGCACGTTCGCCCTTGTGTCCGACGGACGGCTCAGCGTGGATACGCGTTCCGACATAGCCGGATATTTCGACGTTGCCGGCGGCACGTTCACCGCAACGGGCCCCGTAAATATCCTTGCCGGCGGCGCGCTTGATTTGGGCGCGGCATCGCCGTCTACGGTGCGTCTCGCGTCGGGGCTTAATATCGAGGAAGGCGGCGCGCTCATAGCCGACTCCCTCAACGATACTATTACATGGTACGGAAGTTTCTATCCCATTAAAATGAACGGCGGTTCAAGTCAGGTTGCGGGACTTACCGTGGACCGTTCGCAAGGCGTGGAGATACATAGCGTAAGCCCCGGCGGTGTTTTCAACAACGTTCGTTTCAGCAATATGTCCGCCGGCTCGCCCGCGCTCAAAATTCTACATAGCGGCACATCTACGTATGTTTTTAACTGGTTCTTCTTCGATGCGTCAGTTTCCACCAATGTCGCCGCGCCGTATCTGACCGCTCCCGGCTACATAGTTATGGGCAACGCATCCGGCCCCAACTCCGGACCGTCTTTTGAGTATGACCCCAACAATGTCGTCTTCTGGTCCACCCCGTCGGCTCCGGGCAGTATGGACGGCGTTACGATGTCGGCCACGGAAATAAAATGGAGTTGGCTCGACGCTTCCAACGACGAGCGGGGTTACCGGCTTAAGTCGTCAACCGGCGCGCTCATCGCGCAACTCGCCGCCAATGTCACCGGCTATCTTAATTCGGGGCTTACGCCCAACACGTCGTATTCGGTTTACGCCGAAGCGTTCAATCCCATAGGTGTCGGACAGGGTTCGCCCGTGGACCGCACCACTTACGCCAATCCTCCGTCGGGGACATATCTTTCAAATGTTACATCTCATTCAGTAACGGTTAGTTGGTCCGCGAACAGCAATCCTGATTACACCCGATGGGGTATTTTGCGCTCAACAGAAAGCGGATTTACATCCACCGCTACATTAAAGGCATTTGCTGATAATTACACATCAACTTCTTACACGGATACCGCAGGGGTAAACCCTGCGACTACATATTGGTATAAGGTGAATGCATTTAATGAAGATGGGATTGCTTCGGTCTTTGACCTCGCAATGACGACGATGACGCTCCCGGCCCCGCCGTCGTTTGAGCCCGATTCGACAATTCAGTTACCCGTCAATAACGCCTATTACAATTCGCTGTCGATGCTCTCGGGGACGGCTCTTGCTTTAACTTCCGGCGCGACTATCCAAAAAGTTGAGATTGAAATCAAAAATATCACCGACAATACCTACTGGAACGCAAGTTCGTGGGTCGCAACATCAAGTTGGGTGGCGACAAGTTACTCAAGTCCGACGTGGACATATGCTTCGCCGTCGTGGACGAGCGGCAAACAGTATTCCGTGACATCTCGCGCGACCGACTCGAACAGCACCGTTGAAACTTCGACGTATACTGCGTCATTTATGTATGACACGCAGATTCCCGACTCGGATTTAACCGAGCCCGCCACCGGCCAGGGCTACAGCGATATTACGACGATATTGGGGACGGCTTCAGACAACATAGGTGGCGACCTGAATGTGTCGGGGATAAATGTTGTCAGTATCCGCATCCAGAGAGCCGACAACTATTACTGGACCGGCTCTTCATGGACATCGAACTCCGCGTGGCTTGCGGCTTCGGGAACAACCAACTGGAGTTACAGCGCGCTGCCTTCGTGGACAAGCGGATATTACAACATAAACACGACCTGCGTTGACAATGCGGGGAACTATCAAGTCGGATTCGGAACGAGAACGTTTTACATAACGGGTCCCGCGAGCCGGCTCGTCCTTACCGTCCCCGGCGAGACATTCGAGCCCGGTTCCGCGCCCGGCAAGACCGGAGTTCCGACGGCTCGGACGGCGGGAGCCGCTTTCACAGTCACCGCCCGCGCCGTGGACAACAATTATTATTTTGACGCTTCCACGAATGCAGCGGTCTCGGCAGTTACATCGGACGTTTACGACAGCGAGCCCGCCGCGCAGACGCTCGTCGGCGGAACTACGATTTTCGTTCTCAATCTGGTTACGGGCGGAACTTCGCAAATAACCATATCGGCAAGCGCATTGACATCCGCCGCTACAAATGTTTATGTTCAACCCGCCACTGCAACAAAACTTCAGGTTTTGGCGCCCGGTGAAACGGCCGTTCCCGGAAAGATTACCGCGGCCCCGTACGGGAAAACCGGAACCCCGGATGTGCAGACAGCCGGCGCGGTTTTCAACGCCACCGTCAATCTTGTAGACGATTACTACAACAAAGTCGCGCTCAATGAACCGCTCGTCGGGTTGACGACAAGCGACCCTTATGATGCCGAGGCGTCTTCCAATTCTCTTGTCTCCGGAACGCTGGTGTTCCCGATAACTTTCGTTACGGCTTCGAGCGCGACGGTTACGGCTTCGGACATAGATGAAACCGGAGCGTTTTATTCGCCCGACACTTCGCCGATTATCACGGTCAATCCCGGAGTCGGGGCAAAGATTATCGTGGCGCTTCCCGGCGAGGCGTTCGCGCCCGGCTCTCCGACGGGCAAGAGCGGTTCGCCTTCGACTCGGAGAACGGGACAGCCCTTCGCTGTTACCGTCAGGGCGACCGACGCTTACTGGAATCTTCAGGTCGCAAGCAATCCTCTCGTCAACATAATCACGAACGACCCCGCCGACTCTCATCCGTCCGACGCTTCGCTTGTGTCCGGCGAGAAGACGTTTTCCGTCACATTCGTAACGACCGGCGCATGGACGGTTTGCGCCACTGACACCGGCTCCGCTCTGGCGTCTTCGACATCGAGCGTCGTGAATGCTCTCGACGGCATCCCGCCGGCCGCCGTTGCGGATATTACAGGACAGCCCGGAGTTTCCGACGGAGCAGTTGTTTTGAATTGGACGGCTCCTGGCGATAACGGGTGGGCAAGCCCGCTCACTACGGGGGGCCAGTTTAAAATTCAATACTCAACATGGGCTGGTGTTTCGTGGTCAACGGCGGCGGCACAAATCACCGTTTCCACATCGGGGGTCACACCGACCGCACAGGTCGCCTACACTGTCGCGGGTTTAACGGGATGGACGACATATTATTTCAGAATCTGGCACGCCGATAATGTGCCGAACTTGTCGGGACTTTCCAACATCGCCACGACCTACGCTGCCGACTTCGCCGCGCCCGCTGCTCCGACGGGGCTTTCGCTCATGGCGGTATCTACGGGTTCGATGCACTGGACTTGGCAGGACATCGCGACGAACGAGACCGGCTACAGGGTTCAGAACAGCGCCGACGAAGTAATCGCCGACGCGCTGGCTCCGAGCACAACCTTTTACGTCGAGACGGGACTCTCGCCCAATACTTCTTATACCCGTCGCGTTCGCGCGTACAACGCAGCCGGCGCAAGTTCCAAATCAAACGATGTTACAAAGTTCACTCTCGCAAATCCGCCCACAAATCTGACTTCGCTTTATCAGACCGCGACTTCGCTCACGCTTTCATGGTCAGCGGGAGCAGGCGGAAACACGAGATATTATATTGAAAAATCTACCGATGGTGTCAATTTTGCCGCCATAATCAGTTGGGCGGCTGCCAAAATAGAGCCCAATTATACTGATACCGCAGGGATAAACCCTGCGACTACATACTACTATCGTGTCGGCGGATATAACGGCGACGGAGCGCCGACCTCTCTTACTCCGACGATGTCCGTCAAGTCCTCCATCGTTCCGCCCGAAACGATTTCCGGCAGGATGACGCAGTCAAACGGGACGCCGATAGCGGCGCTCAGGGTTGAGGCGGTGATGCCCGACGGAAAAACCGGATATTTCGTACATACATCCACTGACGGCAAATATATGTTGACGGGTGTCGCCGTCGGAAAATACAGGATAAGGACGGCTTGGTCGTTGAACGATGTGACAGCGGTTGTTTACAAGGACGACATAGATAACGGCTCGATAGATGTCAACTTTACCCTTGAGGTAAGTTTCGTGCCGGCGACGATATCTGGGGTAATACAAAAAGCGGAAAGCGGAAAGCGGGAAGCGGGGGCTCGCCGGCAAAGTGCCGCCTCTCTACCTCTCTACCTTTCTACCCCTCTACCTTACGTTGAGATATTGAAAGACGGTGTCGTTGCTTTGAAGGTAGATTGTGACGCCAACGGCCGGTTTGAAATCGGCAATCTTATGCCCGGAAGTTATGTCGTCAGGGCGTTTAACGGCCTGTCTTACAGCGCGCCGCGCGCGGTCACACTCGCCGAAGGCCAGACAGCCGCGCCGCATTTTACTTTCGCTCCGATAGCCGATCCCGATGGCGACGTTTACGCTTATCCGAACCCTGCCCGGGGAACTTCGGCGACGCTCCGTTTCAAGGCCGGAGTCGCTTCGCCCAAGATTGACCTTAAAATATACAGTATAGCGGCCGAGATGGTTCGCTGCGCGGACGAGACCGAGTTCTCTCCGTCGGGCGGCGGCGTTTACAAGTTCGAGTGGAATCTCGAAAACTCTTCGGGCAGAAAGGTCGCGTCGGGTGTTTACATATATGTGCTGAAGGTCTCTGCCGACGGAGAAGAAACCGTCGTCAGAAAGAAGATGGCGGTGATAAAATGAAAACGTTGAAAAACTTAAACCGCTGTCATTCCCGCGGGCGCGGAAATCCACGATTCCCGCCGGAGCATAGATTCCCGATTAAGACATTCGGGAATGACAAATAGGGAAAACCAGGTTTTTCAGAGGTAAGAAGTTAGCAGCAATAATGGATGAAGCGATGAAAAGAAAGTTTCTCGGTATTGTCGTTATGTCCGCTATGACGGGTATCATTAGTTCCACCGCTTACGCCGTAGATATTCGCGCCGCCTACGTCGCCGACTCTCTCGGTTCGCGGCGCTCGGCGTTTTCGTCTACGGAAAGAATCTCCCTGCGCGCCGATGTTTACAATCCCTCGGCATCGGACAGGCTCGATTTTGTCTTTACGATTTACGACCCCGCCGGCATAAAGGTTCTCGAACACGCCGGCAATTCCATACCCGGCTCCGTCGGTAACGGAGGATCGGCGCTATCGGATATTCACATATCCAAGTTTTATAAAACGCCCGGCTCGTATGTTTATGAGCTCAAAGTCAGCGAGGTGCGCTCGGGCGCCGTGTTTGACTCCAAGACCTTGCGTTCGTCTTTCTTCGTCTACTCGCCGATACTTACCCTTAATTATCCGCCCAATAACGCGGCTAATCTCGCGGACAACCCCCTGATATTTCGCTGGTCCGGCTCCGGCGCCGTAAAATATCGGATTTCCGTGGACGACGATATGGCCTTTTACAATACGCTTTTTTCCGCCGAGAGTTTCGACACTTCTTATTCTTATCCTCAGAATCCCGCGGACATCAGACAACGTCTTCGCGGCGGACAGAACTACTACTGGAGAGTCGAGGGACTCGACGCCTTCGGCAACGTCATAGCGACATCCCAGCAGCCGTTCGTTTTCGGCATAAAAGACACGGCCTCGTCGCAGATTTCCAGGGACATAGGAATCGTCGCGATGAGCATCGAGCCATTGGACGAGACATCGGTTCTGATTAAGGTCGAAATCAAAAACCTCGGCGCGCGAGGCGAAAGCAATATACCCGTGTCGCTTTTCGTTGACGGTCTTGCGTCCGGATCATTCAGGATAGAATTCCTGAACGCCGGCCAGTCGGCGACGGCGGATTTCCGCGCGGCAAAACCCAAGTCCGAAAAGTTCATAGTTACAGCGGCCCACAATTTCATTGACGATACACCTGCCAACAACATTCTCACACTGACCCTCGCGATGCCCTCCGAGATAGCCGTCGCTCGCGGCCGTATAATCGGAAAAATACTCGAAGACGAGGGTGGTGATAAATCCAAGGAGACCGGCATAAACGCTGCGGTCATTGCGTATGCGGGGCCGCTTTCGGGAGAGACCAAGAGCGCCCGCAACGGCCAATATCAGATACCTGACTTGAGCCTCGGGATGTATAAACTTTCCGTCTCTTGCCCCGAATACGAGCCCGCCGAGGCCTCGGTCGAAATATCGCGCAACAGGGCATATCCTAATGTTGATTTCCGTCTCAAAAAGAAGCCGCCCGCGACTTTAATAAGTCGCAACGAGTTCTGGGCCGCGCTGAAAAAATATCTTTCGAGCGCTACCCTGTCTAAACTTGATGGTTACGAGGTTTCGGAAATATCCGGCGTTTCCGACGCCGACTATGCGGCCATAGCGGATGCGCTCAAGAGCGGCAAGGCGCGTATAACCAATGAAACTCTCGAATAACGGACGTCATAATATGAAAACGATTCTATTAATAGTATTTGCCGTGGCGGCGCTGACCTCGTCCGTCGCGCCGGCCTTTGCCCAGGAGCAAAAGAAACACGCGGCCGGTTTCATCACCGATACCGAGGGAGAATGCCATCTGATAAATCCGTCGGGCGAGCGCGCGCGCGTAAAACTCGGCATGTTCGTTTACGAGCGCGACACGATAAAAACGGCCGGCAGGTCCTCGGTAAAAATGGTATTCTCCAACGGCGTGGAGGCGAGAGTCCGTCAGAACTCGGAGCTTTCCATAATGGAGGTCCCGCCCGCCGAGCGCGGTATGTCTTCGAGAGTCAAGATGGTCGTCGGCGGGCTATTCTCCAGAGTCATAAAACAAAAGACCAAGTTCAACGTCCACACGCCGGTCGTAACGATAGCCGTCAGGGGCACCGAGTTCGACACCGACGTCGCCGCCGGCAACGGCGCCACCGAGGTGAGGGTTTTCAAGGGCGTGGTGGCTCTGGAAAACGACTACGGTTCAAGGGAGCTTAAAGCGAACACGAAGTCCACGGTCGGCGCCGGCGAGCCTCCGCCTGCGCCCGCGCCGTTGTCCTCCGAGGATAAAAGACCCGAAGATGATGTCGCGGGATTTTTCTTGAAGATAGAAATGAACAACATAGAAATCGCCGAGGGAGACGTCGCGTCAGCGGTTGTTGTCGTCAAGGACGCTGACGGATTCGACGCGAAAAACTTTAAGAATAAAATCTCGCTGAACGTTTCGGAGCCGGCGCTTTTGAGCAAGGCCGGGCAGAACAAGTGGTCGTCGTCCGTCGAGGAACCCGCCAGCGGCGGCGCATTAAAGTTCGACATCAAATCTGCCGCGCACGGCCCCGCGCGTCTCGTCGCGGCCGCCAAAGGCGCGCAACCCGTGTCGGTGGATATCAATATCTTGCGTCCGAAAGAAAGAACTCTTCGAATAAACCTCAAAGAGGGCTCGTCGGAGCGGGAGATAAAAATAAAACTCAAAAATAAGTAGCGTTTAATGAAAAAAGCGGCGGCAATGCTATTCCCGTTAATCGCGTCGTTCGCGTTGGCGGGAATTGTTTTTTATTATCTGATAGTCATTCCTATGTCGGGCGGATACAACGTTACTGTCCGCACGGCCGGCCTCTCTGCGGTATACGCGCCCGGCGCTGTCGTCGCCTTCGACGGAATAATATCCAATAACGGCAAAAACGCTTCCGAGTTTTACGTTACCTCGACGATAGACGTCAACGGCGCCGCCCGGAAGGAGCACAAAAAATATTTTCTGGCCGGCGGCCAGAACAGACATTTTTCTTTCGAGATTCCGACCGATCAAACCTTCGAAGGCAAAAAGTCATTCGCGCTTTGCGTTTCGCGTCCGTCGAAACTGCCCGGATTCAAGGATGTCGTGATATGGTCGAGCAAGAGCGAGATAATGTTCGCGCGGCCGGCTCCTCCGTCGGCGTCCGCGATCGTCGCGGCGAAATCCGCACGCGCGGCGGGGCTTGCGACCGTCGCGGCGCCGCCTAAGTACGTGGAAGAAATCGTGCGCGCGCGGTTCGCCGCCATGTTTCCGGAAGCGCTTCGTTATAACAAAGTCGCCAAAATATCCGCCCGCCTCACGAACATAACCTCCACCCGCGAAACGTTCGAGATATTGCTTGAAATCAAGCCGCCGTCGGGCGAGAAGACCGCCGCGTCCAACCACATTACGATAGAGCCGGCCGAAACCAAGCAGGTTGACTTTTTATACAATGTTCCGCCGTCTCGCGTCGAAGGCGAATATTCCGCGGCGCTATGGTATCGCACCAGACAGGCCGTGTCCGAAGAAACTTATAAAGGGGTTTTCGTTCTGTCCGATGAAGATCCCGCGCTCAGAATAAAGAAGATGCTGATGAATCCCGTTTCGGGCCGTCCCTCGGAAATACTTGTGGAGGCCTCCGACGATATCGGCGTCAACGAAGTTATTTTTATGGCGGCGGCGCAGAGATCTTCGGGCGGGCGTTCGGAGTACAGGAACATACCCATGCATCTTATATCAGGCACTGAGCGCTCCGGAGTTTGGCGCTGCGAATACATACCCGAAAAGTCGGATGCCTATGTTTTTTCGTTCGTCGCGTTCGACACCAAGCGCCGCCGCGCGCGCCTGGGAGAATTTCCCGTCAAAGTGATAAAATAAACGCGCAGACTTTGGGAGAGTAAGAATGAAAAACCGAATGTTTATTATCGCCGTTATTTTGATGTCGCTGGCGGCTTCGGCCGGCGCCAAGGCCAAGGCGGCCTGGTCCGCGGCCGCAAAGACAGATCCGTCCGACGCCGAGTTGAAAAAATTTCTGAAGCTCAAACAAATCCAGCGCCGATATACGGAGCATTAAACCGGAGATTTACATGAAACTTAACAAAGAACTATCGCGCCTCGGCGCGGCCTTTCTGGGCGTGGCGTGTCTGTGCGCGCCCGCGTCGGCCAGATTGTCGGCGCAGTTGCAGTTGTCGGTGGCCGTGCCGGATCCGATAGTCGCCTCGGAAGAACTCACCGTCCAGGCCATAATATTCAACAACGGCACGCAGACATGGGCCGCTGGCGAATACTCGGCTGAGGTCGAGATATTCAACGCGTCGAAAAACTACGTCGCCAAGACCCCGCGCAAAAAAGGCACACAGATAATCAAACCTTCCGAGGCCGCGCTTTTTTATGTGCCGTTCGCGGTGCCGGCCGGTTTCAGCGGTTCGTATTTCTACAAGGTGTATCTCATCCATAAGGATCAACGCATATCGGAAAGCGATTTTTTCGGGTTTAACGTCGTGGCTCTGACTCCGGCCGCCAAAACTCCGTCGGCGCTCGAGATAGGGGGAAACTCTTTCATATATTATAAGGGGACGTCGAAATACGACTGGGCCGATTATTCCGGCAACTTCAACCTGAATCTCATCGGCGCCGTCAACCGCAAACCGATGATGTTCAATCTCTATACTTTCCATACCCCCAAATCCACGAGCGCTCCGTCGGACGTCAACCACGAAATCTACACGATTTTTTTCAGTTACTACGCCGACGACTGGTCGGTGGCTCTCGGCGACGTCCTGCCGGTTTTTTCTCCACTCTCTCTCTATGGCGCGGGAATGCGCGGCGGAGTTTTCGACGTAAAGAGTGGCGGTTTTTCGGCCCAGATGGTCGGCGCCCGCAGCGTGGTCCCGCGCGAAGGCGCCTCGACCACCGACGGAGTTTACGAAAGAATGCTCGGAGGCTTCCGCGCCGAGTACGACATCGCCGGGGCCCTCCGAGTGGGGGGTTCGTATCTTTACGGCTTCGACCGCAGGGAATCCATCAGGGTCGCCGGCCCGACTCTGCGCCCGTCGGCGAATGCCGTTATGGGCGGCACTATCAAGGCGCGTCCGTCGGAGACCGTCGGCATAACCGTGGAATATCAAACCAGCGACTATCGCGCGGACGTTGATGTAACGTCATCCCCGTCAACGGGCGACGCTTACAGATTAGAGGCGAAATGGTCTCCCGCGAACTTCAACGTCCGGGGCGCGTATCAGATGACGGGACCAAAGTTCAACACCTTCGGCGCGCCGGGCGCTACCAAGGACAGAAAGACCATTGACCTCTCTTCGGGGCTTACGCTTTTTTCCAAGTTGAACCTCTCGGCCGGCTACCTCAATTATACGGACAACGTCCAGAACGATCCGGCCAAAGTCACAACCAACCAGAATATGTACAGCGGCGGAGTTTCGCTTTCGCTCGACGGAGCGCTGCCTTCGCCATCCGTGTCGTATTCTTACAACGAAGCCTATGCCGCGAACCCGAACCGCGACGCTCTCGACAACGTTACAGAAACGGCTTCGTTTGGTTTGGCGGGACGCGTCGTCGGCGCCAATTATTCGGCGGCATTTCAACGCTCGGATTTCGCCGACAGGAACAAGACCGCCGACGATCTCAGGAGCGATACGCTCTCATCCGGATTTTCTTTCTCGCCCGTCAAGGTCGCGTCCGTCAATCTTGGCGCGACTCTCAGCGTTACCGACAATCTCGTCAAGAACACCAAATCAAAAACCGAGTCCGCCTCGGCGGCCGTCAATATGAAACTCATACCGGAGAAACTTACCTCGCAGTTGTGGGGGAGCCTGACCGAAAGAAAGAACCCCGCCGAAGACACGGACGTGCTGGATTCCGGGGCCAATCTTGAGTTTACGTACCAATTCACCGGCTCGCTCGCGTGGACTTTCGGCGGCGGACTGACCCGCACCGAGGACAAAGTCGCCAAGGCCGGCTCCACGGAACACGGCGTAAGCACCAGACTGAGTTATTCATTCTGATACAGTGCCCAGCCCCCGCCCGTTTTTGTCTTTAACTATAGGGTGACAAAGTGATAAAGTAACAAGGTGATAAAGTAACTGTAGCGGTGGGATTGCTATCCCACAAATTGTCACATA
>JASEHK010000310.1 GCA_030018875.1 Endomicrobiia bacterium
CAATAATTTTTCTTAAAAGTTAGCCAGTATGCCCCGCGCGCACTATCTTGCCTAGTTCCATTTTATCCCATCGTCCGCGATTTCTCCGCGATTTTGCGCCCTTCGCAAAATTTTGTATACTCTGCGCCGTTGAATCGTCTTTTTAAGTTTATCATCCCGCCCGTCGAGCCGCGCCGGAATTTTGAGTTGCGCTCTTGAAAACGGCGCGTATCCGATGCAATATTTTATAAACAGACAAAATCTATCAAGGTTTCTGCTTAAAGTTTTAGGCGCCCGCTCTCTTTTCGCGCTCAAAGAAAAGGCCGGCGACTACGAGTGGACTCGTTTTTCGACAGACACCGTCGAACATGTAGTGCCGGGACGCTTTCGCGCGTCTGCGCCGCCAAAGATGTTTTTCTTCCCGGCCTCGGACGTTCTCGACGAACCGTCGCCGTTTCCCGCCGCGATTTTGGGCGTTAAATCCTGCGATATACGACTTCTTCATACGACCGACAATATCTTCCTCGGCGGCGTCGCGGAGGATGATTTTTATAAGCGCAAGCGCGCCGATACCCTCATAATATCCGCCGATTGCACCGATTGCCGCGAAAGTTGCTTTTGCGTGAAAATGGGCGTGAACCCCTGGCCCGAAAAAAACTTCGACATAAACCTTTCTCCTATCACCGAGGGCTTTGTCGTCGAGTGCGGCTCCAACATCGGCGAAGACCTTGTAAGGCATTCTCCCAATCTCTTTCAGAAGGCCATAGAACAGCAGACCCGCGAAAAGGAAAAACACCGCCGCGCGGTCGCCGAAAAAGTCGCTGCGCAAAATGCGCGCTTCACATGGAAAGAAGGCGGCAAAATCGTCGAGGAAACCCAAAACTCCGCCCTTTGGAAAGACGACATCGCCAAGACCTGCGTCGAGTGCGACGGATGCCGTTGGGTATGCGGGAGCTGTTACTGTTTTCTTTTGGGCGAAACCGAGAACTTTTGGGACAAGACCAGAACATGGGACTCCTGTCAGTCCGCCGGATACGCCCGCGTCGCCGGCGGAGCCAATCCCCGCCGCGACAAATACCGGCGCCTTCTCAATTATTATCTTTGCAAACTCGTCTATCGCCCGAAAAACTTCGGCCTTGCGGCTTGTTCCGGATGCGGCAGATGCATTGAGGTCTGTCCCGGTAAAATAGACATAAGGGAATCTTTGCAAAAACTCTTTGCCCAGAAGAAGGATTAAGCGGTAAGTTTGTGACGGGCGAAACCTGTCCCGCCTTGGCGGGATTATCAGATGTCATTCCCGTCCCGCCTTGGCGGGAGGAATCCAGACGTCGTTCCCATGAAAATGGGAA
>JASEHK010000311.1 GCA_030018875.1 Endomicrobiia bacterium
CGTGTATCACTTTTCGACTAAGTTCAGAAACGAGCTGCGGGCCACCGGAGGGATCTTGCGGGGGCGGGAATTTTTGATGAAGGACGCTTATTCGTTCCACGCCACCCAAGAGGACGCCGATAAATATTACGAAAAAGTTTTCGAGGCGTATAAGAGAATTTGCGAACGCTGCGGTTTCGATTACCGGGCCGTCGAGGCCGCCACGGGAGCAATCGGAGGCAAGCATTCGCACGAGTTTATGGTGTTGGCTCCGACGGGCGAAGAACTCATAGCCCACTGTTCGTGCGGCTACGGAGCCAACGTCGAAAAGGCCGAGCGCCCCGATATGTTTTCTGACGGCGCCCCCGCGACGGGGCATTCTATTTCAGCGGATGTCGCGTCTCCGGTCTCGTCGGCAGAGGCCCTCAAGCCCATTGAAGAAATACATACGCCTTCGATGCGCTCCGTCGAGGAAGTCGGAAGATTTTTGAAGACGCCTCCGGAGAAGTTCATCAAAACCTTGATATACAAAGCCGGCGGGAAGACCGTCATGGTTCTAATTCGCGGCGACAGGAACATAAACGAAGCCAAGCTCGCCGGTCGTCTCGGCGCGGCCGAAATCGTCTTGGCGTCGCCCGACGCCGTCCGCGATATAACGGGCGCGGCGGCCGGTTTCGCCGGTCCTGTTCCGAAGAATAAAAAGATAGACGCGCTGCTGGCCGACTATTCCGTTCGCGGCATAGTCAACGGCGTATCCGGCGCGAACAAAACCGATTGCCACATCTCAGGAATAAACATCGGCCGCGATTACACTCCCGACGACATCTCGGACCTCGCCCTCGTCGGGGAGGGAGATTTATGTCCCCGCTGCCGTCGCGAAAAACTCTCTTTCTCGCGCGGAATCGAAATCGGACACACTTTCAAGTTGGGTACAAAATACTCCGAGGCTCTTAACGCGACCTTCCTTGCCGCCGACGGCAAACAGAGCCACTTTATAATGGGTTGCTACGGCATAGGCGTCTCAAGAATGGTCGCCGCCGCCATTGAGCAATCCAGCGACGCCGACGGAATCATCTGGCTGCAGTCGCTCGCGCCGTATCGTGTCGTCGTTATTCCCGTGGACACGAGCGATGAAAAAATTCTTTCCGTTGCCGAAGCGATATACAAAAAACTTCTCGCCGCAGGCGTAGAAACGCTGCTCGACGACCGTAACGAGCGTCCCGGAGTAAAGTTCAAGGACGCCGACATTATCGGCTTCCCCGTTCGCGTCACCGTCGGCAAAAAACTTTCCGACGGCCTCGTTGAAATAAAACTGCGCAAAGAAAAAACCTCCCGCGATGTTCCGCT
>JASEHK010000312.1 GCA_030018875.1 Endomicrobiia bacterium
CAGCGAGAAGATAGAGCCCGATTACGTCGCAGTAACCCAAAATCCGAATTATCTCGCCGACCCGAGATGGAATGACCCCGCACAACGGGAATCTTTCATCAAAGACGCGGAACTGAAGTTCCTCCGACCTTACCAACTTCGGGCGGTGGCGTCGCTTCAAGATGCCGTGCGCAAGGGCCAGACGCGCTTTCTGTTTGAAATGGCAACAGGCACAGGTAAGACGCTAACAGCCGCTGCGGCAATCAAACTTTTTCTGCGCACGGGCAACGCCAAGCGTATTCTGTTTCTTGTGGATCGCCTTGAACTCGAAACTCAGGCGTGGAAGCAGTTTAGCCGGCTTTTGAAAAACGATTTCCGGACGATAATATACAAGGACAACCGCGACGATTGGCGTAAAGCCGAAATAGTCGTTTCCACCGTCCAAAGCATCCAGTTCAACAATAAATACCGCGATGTCTTCTCGCCGACGGACTTCGACTTGCTGATATCCGACGAGGCACACCGCTCCATAGGCGGGAACAGCCGCGCCGTGTTCGAGTATTTTATCGGGTACAAACTCGGATTAACCGCTACACCAAAGGATTATCTGAAAAAGATTGACCCCGTGAAAATCAGCGAACGCGATCCGCGCGAATGGGAACGACGCCAACTGTTGGACACCTATAAAACATTCGGTTGCGAAAGCGGCGTTCCGACCTTTCGTTACAGTCTTATCGATGGCGTTCGCGAAGGATATTTGCTCAATCCTGTTGTTGTTGACGCCCGCACGGAGATTACGACGGAATTACTTTCGGAAGAGGGTTACGCCGTAATGCAGGAAAACGAAGGCGGAGAATTGGTTGAGCAGACATTTTTCGACCGCGATTTTGAGAAAAGGTTCTTTTCCGACGAGACGAACCGCGTATTTTGCGAGACCTTTCTTAAAAATGCTCTTCGCGACCCCCTTAGCGGTGAAATCGGCAAGAGTATCGTTTTTTGCGTCCGGCAGGAACACGCTACCCGAATCGCCCAAACACTGAACGAACTTGCGCATATTATGTTCCCCGGTAAGTACAATTCTGACTTTGCTGTGCAAGTGACGTCCGCCATACCCGGTGCCCAGCAGATGAGTGTCGGTTTCGCCAACAACAACCTCAATGGACACACCGGCTTTTTGGACGGTTACATCAGCGCCAAGGCGCGCATATGCGTTACTGTCGGAATGATGACGACTGGCTATGACTGCGAAGACATACTCAATATAGTATTGCTCCGCCCGATATTTTCACCGACAGATTTCATTCAGATCAAGGGCCGCGGAACGCGCAAGTTCAATTTTCGAT
>JASEHK010000313.1 GCA_030018875.1 Endomicrobiia bacterium
GCATTTTTTGTCGGTGGCGGTAATGAACGCCCACGGCACGTCGAAACTCGGAACGTAGGAATAATAGGCTTTGACGTCGGCGAAGAGCCGCCTGAGAGTGGAGAAAAGCATTTTGTGAAATTTAAACTGCAGGAGATTGCCGGAGCCGGCCTGTATCGCCAATATCCCGCCCGAGGCAAGTTTTGTTTTGAGGGTTTTATAAAACTCCACCGTATAGAGAGCGTAGGCGGGCCCGCCCTCGACAGGTGTCGGAAGATCCGATATTATCATGTCGAACTTCTCGGGCGTCGTCTCGACGTATCTTTTTGCGTCGTCCACGACGAGCTCCACGCGCTTATCGGAAAACGCCCCGCGGTGCCATTTGCCGAGATACTTCTTGCAAAACTCGACTACCTCTTGGTCTATGTCAACCATTACTATCTTTTCGAGGGATTTATACCTGAGCAACTCCCTGGCCGTGGCGCCCTCGCCGCCGCCCATTATCAGCGCTTTGCGCGGCGCCTCGCGGGACATCATGGCCGGATGCACGAGAGATTCGTGATATATACACTCGTCGGATTCGGCGGACTGCATCTCTCCGTCGAGAATGAGGCATCTTTGGAACGACGCGGAATCCGCGAGTATCACATTCTGGAACTTTGTTTTTTTTCTTATCAGAAACTTCTTAATAAGGTGGGAGTGTTTCTCTTCGGGAGTAAAATATTCGGTGAGCCATGTACCCTTACAGGGGTGCTTCATTACGCGCTCCGTTTACAAGTTTTTGTGCTTTATCGCACCCTTGTTTCTGATCACCCCTCTTTTCATCTCCAGCGTCGTGGAGTTGCGGGCTTTAAGCCTGGACTCGATATACTCGCACGCGACCCACGGGTCTATTTCTTCGCCGCAAGTATATATGTCCACGGAAGCGAAAGCGTATTCCGGCCAGGTGTGAATCGCCAGATGCGACTCGGCTATCACCACCACGCCCGAAACGCCCTGCGGATTGTACGAATGAAAAATGACGTCAACTATGTGCGCCCGCGCTTTTTTGGCGGCGTCCACCATAACGCGCTCGACCTCGCGCACATCGTTTAATATCTTATTGTTACAGTCGTAAAGTTCAACGATGAGATGTTTGCCGAGTGATTTCATTTTTTCAAGCGAGAAGAGCGTCGAAAAGTGAACGCGCGCGAACGACACACCGGATTAAAAACGGCTATAACTTATATAATTTTCTTAAAACTTTGTCAACCCCGCATCTATTCTCACGTTGCCAAAGGCTATCGGTACAAACGCAATATGTTCTATGACAAAAGAAAGAATTGTAGTTGCTCCGACGTA
>JASEHK010000314.1 GCA_030018875.1 Endomicrobiia bacterium
CGAGAGGACCGGGATGAACGCACCTCTGGTGTTCCGGCTGTCGCGCCAGCGGCATTAGTCGGGTAGCCATGTGCGGATGAGATAATCGCTGAAAGCATCTAAGCGAGAAACTCGCCTCGAGATAAGATTTCCCTGAAGGACCCCGGAAGACTACCGGGTTGATAGACGGGCGGTGGAAGGTCAGTGATGACTTGAGCCAACCCGCACTAATAGTCCGTTCGACTTGACCGCATCATTTAATCCTGACAAAATAAGTTGTCGGCTGTTTTGGATTGTCGCTTTGCCGTTAAGATTTTTCTTGTAGGACACCCTGCCTTTTGAAGCCGCTTGATACGGCGGCAGAATTCCCGGTGTCTACTGCGATGGGGCAACACCCGTTCCCATTCCGAACACGGAAGTTAAGCCCATCAGCGCCGATGGTAGTTGTCTCCAAGAGGGACGGCAAGAGTAGGTCGGCGCCGGGAATTGTGCCGCCGGTCGTTTCGGTTCAACTCTATAAGGCATATCAAGATGATAACCGCACGCGGGTTTGTATCGCTCCGCGCTTGTGTTTTTGTTTACTATAATTTGAAGTCGTAAATTGCGTTGTCAAGTTTGAAGCGCCCTGTGTCGGTGTTTTTTTAAGACATGAAAAAAGTAAACGGTCCCATTTTATTCGCGGCCGCTTTGGTCGCGATTTTTTCATTATTCCCCGATGTTGTCGCTTTCGCATCGGCCGAGATATCCTCTCCGCCGGCTCAGGTTTCGGCCAAAAGGATAAATCTGTCCGTATGGTCGGCGACCGGCGCCGATGAACTCGCTCTTTCCACGTCGCGTCCGAATGAAATATCCGTCGGCGGAGTCAAGTATAACAGCTCTTCTGAAACGATTTTTGATGTAACGCGCCGCCGCGCGGGCGTCGGAGCGAAGGCCATTTATAATCCGTCCGATACATTGGATTTTCGTTTCTCGGGGTTTAGCGGCACCCAAGAAATAGGCATTCAGGCGCTCGCCGGCGAGAACACTTTGACCGGCGACGGCTCGTCCGTGGGTTTTGGTTTAAGAAAAGTCGCGCAGCCCGGAACTCTCGTAACTACTTCGGTAGTCATTGATTACGGGGCGGATTTTTCGCGCGCCCGGCTCGACAGTATGAAAGCTTCGGGCGGGGTGTCGCCGATAAACGCCGTTTTCACGACGGCCGAATATTCGCTCGGTGTGACGTTTGCCCGCCGCCGCGAAAATTATGAGCCGTGGGCGTCCCTGAAAATCTCCCGAGTTTATTCGGAGTTGGACGATAGAGCGTCGTTTGAGAAAGTGTCGGGCGCGCGCGACCGAG